>NZ_JBMYBT010000050.1:0-8970 GCF_053993635.1 Desulfothermus sp.
AGCATTGCAGAATAGGCTTCTAATCCGTCTTTGTTTTTTATTGCAATATAGATGGCTTTATGTTGTTTGAATAATAGATCATGTTTGTAGTAATCGTTGTAAAGTCTGCTTCTAACTTCATATGAAATCTTTTCTATCCATTGATAAATGGTATTCATTATATGTATTAAAAAGATATTTTTTGTTGCATAGGATATAGTAGAATGAAAGTCTGCATCAGAGTCATATCCTATTTTACCTTTTTTTAATGCCTCCTCCATCTCTTTTAAATATTGGTCAAGTTGCTTTAATTCCTCATCTGTAATTCTTTCAGCTGCAGTATATGCCGCCCAGGTCTCTAAAATTTTTCTAACTTCCATTAAATCAACTATTGCATCTTTTTTATTGGCATATTCCTCAAATGCAAAATCAAAGGTTTCATTTCCCAGGGATTTTACAAATGTCCCACCACCCTGTCGTTGTTCTAAAAGTCCCCTTGCCTCTAGTTTGTTAATAGCCTCTCTAAGAGTAGGTCTGCTAACGCCCATTTGAGCAGCAAGTTCCCGTTCTGGGGGAAGTTTATCTCCTGGCCTTAATTTTCCTTCAACAATTAGTTTTCTAATTTGTTCAAAAATTTCATCACTAATGCGTTTGGGCTTGATTTTTTGAAACATCTCCTTCAATTGCCTCGTATAAAATTTCTACAGGATGCAACACTTTGCATTTTAAATTTCTATGCATAACCGCATCGGAGAGATTCATAACACAGCCTGGACAGGGTGTAAATAGCATTTTTATACCTTTTTTTTCTACTTCCTCCGCCTTTTTTAAGGATAAAGTGAGAGAGTCTTTGTAGTGTTTTAAATTAAACGTACCTCCAAAGCCACAGCAATCTTTATTTTCGAGTTCTATAAAGTCTTTTGATATTTTTGAAATAACATCTATTAATATTGGAACATTACCTGATTCATAATGACACGGAATATGTAAACTTGTTTTTTCTTTTATATGAACATTTATATCTATGTTTAAGACTTGTTTTATGAAGATTATAATGTCGATAAATTTCACATCTGGTTTGCTTAAATCTACTACTAAATTTAAGCTTTCAAGAGTATGGTTGCAGGTAGGACAGGAGGTTACTACATATTTTACATCATGTGCATCAAAAAAATCATAATTTATACTGAGTAATTCTTTCATAATATCCAGTTTCCCCATTGTGGCAGCAGGTATTCCGCAGCAGTAATTTGTCTCTGGTACAATAACAGTAACTCCAAGTCTATTTAATAATTTTACAATTTTTTCACCCCAATCAACATATATCATATTGATTGCACAGCCAGGATAGAAAATAACTTTTAATTGTTCATCCTTCGCATAATGAGTACCACCATAAGTTGATGTAAAAAATGTCTTTTTAACACCTTTTATATATCTATTCCCCAATAATTTTAAGTTTACATAATAAATATCATCTTTTACTTCTTTTGTTGCTATTTTAAATCCCTTATGTAACATGGGGGATACTTTTGTTAGTAGAGAAGGATGAGATAAGGCTAACTCCAAGATGGCCTTTTGGTATACAGGTAATTTTTTTATTTTTCTAAGAGTAGACTTTGCTTTTAAAAAGATTTCAACGGTATTGACACCGCTTGGACAATTTTTTTCACACCTTCCACAAAGTATACAATAATCTAGGATTTTGAGTGTATTTTTCACATCTTTTATATTCCCCTCATACAGGGATTCAATTAAACTTATCTTTCCCCTAGCAACTGAGCCTTCAAAAAAATTTTCATTATATAGGGGACAGACTGACTGACACATCCCACACTTCATGCACTTAATTATTAACTCTTCAAGGTCCTTGAGTTCATGGATTAATCTTTTCATTATTTCAGTCCCATTTTGTTTGGGTTTAAAAGATTTTTAGAGTCAATCCCCTTTTTTAATCTTTCCATATAATTTAAAGTGTCTTTACCAACTTCCTTTGCCATAAACTTCGCCTTTAAGATACCTATTCCATGCTCTCCGCTCAGAGTTCCACCCAGCATTAATGCCTTTTCAAATATTTCATTTATTGCCTTTTCAACTCTTGTCATTTCCTCTTTGTCTCTTTTGTCTGTAAGGATCGTTGGATGGAGGTTTCCATCTCCAGCATGACCAAAGGTACCAATAGTTACTTGGTATTTTTTTGAAATACGTTGAATTTCCTCCATAAGAGAGGGTATTCTACTTCGAGGTACAGTAGCATCTTCCAGAATTAAGGTTGGTTTTAGTCTGGCCAGACAGGAAAGTGCCTTTCTCCTTGCAGTCCAAATTTGTGCTTTTTCAGTTTCATCTTTTGCTTCTACCACTTCTCCCTTATGCTTTTCACAAATTGATTTTATTTTGTTAAATTCCTCTTGAACAACAGACCTATGTCCATCTACTTCAATTAAAAGCAATGCATCTACATCCAATGGTAGGCCAATTTTTTCATGCTCTTCAACAGCACGTATTGTAAAGTTATCCATAAGCTCCAAAGTGCATGGAACTATTTTGGATGCAATAATATCAGATACAGTATCGCATGCATTCATAATGGATTTATATTTGACCAACATTGACCTTGAAGATTGAGGTTTTGGGATGAGTTTTAGTGTAATTTCGTGTATGATACCTAAGAGTCCCTCAGATGCTATCATAAGCCCTGTTAGATTAAAGCCAGTTACAAGTTTTACTGTCTTTCCTCCTCCAATAATCTCATTTCCCTGACTGTCGAAAAATTTTACTCCCATAACATAGTCTTTTGTAACTCCATATTTAAGACCTCTAAGTCCTCCGGCATTTTCTGCAACATTTCCTCCTATAGTAGAGATGGACATGCTTCCGGGATCAGGTGGGTAAAACAAACCATATTTTTCAACTGCATCAGCAAATTGCTTTGTTATAACTCCAGGTTCAACTACAGCATAAAGGTCTTCTTCATTTATTTCTTTAATTTTATTCATCTTAGTTGTAACAAGTACACATCCGCCTTTTATGGGAACTGTACCACCACTTAGATTTGTCCCAGCTCCCCTTGTTGTTATAGGTATATTATTTTCATACATAAGTTGTATAATTTGCTTTAATTGTTCTTCATTTTCTGGAAATACAACTATGTCAGGTAATACTTTTTTAGAAAACGCTGCATCGTAGGAAAAGAGAGCACGTTGGGATTCATCATGTATAACTTGATCTTTTTTTGGGAGTATTGTTCTTAATTTTTTTATTAAATTTTTATTCACAATAAACTCCACATTATTTAAATATTATAGAAGGAAGCCATGTAATTATTTGGGGAAAAGCTATACAAAGGATAAGTCCTACAGCCTGTAAAGCAACAAAGGGTAGGATTCCTTTATATATATGAGCCATAGTCATTCCTTTAGGAGCTACACCTTTTAAATAAAAAAGAGCATATCCGAAAGGTGGAGTTAGGAATGACATTTGAAGATTAATGGATACAATCATTGCAAACCATAGAGGATCAAAATGGAGTTGGTCCACTGCAAGGGGAGTGAAGATTGGAACACACAAAAGAAGTATTCCCAACCAATCAACAAACATTCCTAATATAAAAATTATAAACATCATTATTCCTAAAATCACCCATTTGTTAGAACTTATAGCAAAAATTAATTCAGTAAAAACGTCGCCTCCGCCTAAACCCATAAAAACTGCAGTATAAAAGTTAGCGCCAACAAATATAAGCATAACCATACAGGTAATTTTAAGTGTAGAATATCCAGCTTCCTTTAACATTGAAATATTTAATCTTTTGTTAAAGGCTGCAAGTAACAATGCGCCTACACATCCCAATCCTGCAGCCTCTGTTGGAGTTGCAATTCCTGCAGCAATACTTCCAAGTACAGCAAATATTAAAAAAAGAGGAGGAATCATTGACTTAAAAGTCATCAATATCTTTTGTTTTAGGGTATGAATTCTTTCTTCTTTAGGGATTGGTGGACCTGCATCTGGATTTATAAATGTACAATAAATCCATGTATAGATAAGATACAAGAAGGAGAGTAAAAGGCCCGGTAAAAATGCCGCCATAAAGAGCTTCCCAACGGACATTCCGATTAGACCTCCATACACAACTAACATAATAGAGGGAGGTATTAAAATTCCCAAAGTGCCACCAGCAGTTATAACGCCGGCAGTGAGCTCTTTTGAGTAACCTTTTTTTAACATTGCAGGGGCTGCTAACAATCCCATTGCGACTACTGACGCACCAATGATTCCGGTTGTTGCAGCAAACACTGTACATACAACTATTGTGGCAAGGGCAAGTCCTCCCCTAATTGGACCTAACACAATATACATGGTTTCGTATAGTTCTTCTGCAACTCCAGATTTATCTAAAAATTGTGCCATTAAAATAAAAAGAGGTATTGCAACAAGCACATAGTTAGTCATAAGACCATAAGTTTTATTTGCCAGTATAAAGAATGCTCCTGGTCCATATCCTAAAATTCCGAAAATAACTCCTAATGCACCAAGTGTTATACCCAGTGGATGGCCTAAAAAAATTGCTAATAATAAGAATACAAACATACTAATAGATAGCACTTCTGGACTCATTATATTTCTTCTCCTTTTATTTTATAATAAGATTTAATAGCGTTAGATATTCCCTGAAGAAACAATAGGAAAAAGGCTACAGGCATAAATGTTTTAAAGGGATAAATTGCAGGAGCCCATGGAGACTGGCTATGTTCCATAATTTGCCATGATTGTAACATAAATATCCAAGAAGATTTAATAGCAATAAGTGTAAAAGGGAGAAAGAAAATAAAGAAAGTTATTAAATCTAAAATCCCTTGTAGTTTATGATTTAATTTAGAATAGAATACATCTATCCCAATGTGCATATTATGCTTTAAAGTGTAGCCTAAACCCATTAAAAACATAACTGCATATAACATATAACTTAATTCAAATCCCCACATGGTCGGACTATTAAAAACTTTTCTTCTAATTACCTCATACACAACTACAAAAAGTAATACATATACAATATAGCTTGTTACTTTTCCAATAATTTCGTTTAAACAATCAATGGCCCTTGCAATCTTTTTCATAAAGCCTCCACAAAAAAGGGGAGATACAATCTCCCCTTCATTTTGTTTATTAAATTATAACTATTCGTAATGTTTACCTGCTATATAATCTTCATAAGGATAGGCGGAAACACCACTTCTCAAATCTTTCCACTTTGAATAGTGTTTAATAAAATTTTCTTGAGAAGTTAACACCTTATCAAGAAAAGGATTCTTCTTTCTTAACGTATCAAGATATTGCTTGGTGGTCTTTCTAAGTTCATTCAAAGATTTATCTGATAATTTATTGAACTTTACTCCTTGTTTCTCGTATTTTTCAATTGCCAGGGCATTGTTATATTCGCTCCTTGTTAAATCCCATAATTGCAGTTCCCTCGATGCTATCTCTAACACATATTTAAGATGATCTGGGAGTTTATCATATGCTTTTTTGTTGACCTCAAACATAAGTTGTACAGCTGTTTGATGCCACCCTGGAACCATTACGTTTTTAGCTATATCTTGAAATCCCATAGGAAAGGTAATGTAGGGAGTCGAAAATTCAGCTGAATCTAGCACCCCCCTTTCAAAAGCTAAATATATCTCTCCTCCAGGAAGCGGAGTAACAGACACACCCATATCCTTTAATATATCTGCTGCCCATCCTACTGTTCTAACTTTCATCCCCTTTAATTGAGATACCTCTGTTATTGGTTTTTTGGTAAAAAAACCCATTTCCTGACCAGAATTTCCACCCAATAGAGGAACAAGACCATATTTACCGTAAAGTTCTTTAGCTAGTTTCATCCCGTCACCAGACATAAGCCAGATTGAATATTCAACGTTATTCATGCCAAATGGTACAGAGGCAAAGGCTACAAATGCCTGGTTTTTACCCTTCCAATACCCTGGCCAATCGTGTCCTATTTCAGCTACTCCATTCCTTACAGCATCAAATACTTGAAAAGCAGGAACTATTGAACCTGCAGGATAAACCTTAATTTTAAGCTGACCATTTGATAGTTTTGACACTGTTTCTGCAAAATGAAGAACCGTTTGATGCCAGGGAATACCCGTTGGCCAGGTGGTTACCATTTTCCAATGATAAGTCTTTGCTAAAGTTGAACCACTTAAAAAAGTAACTAAAAAAATTACACTTAAAATTCTCATAAAAATTCTCATAAAAATTCTCATAAAACCCTCCTATTTAATTTTTTATTAGGTTAAATATGGACTTCAAAAAGAAGCTAAAAATTGGTAATATCATTTATCGATAAAACCATTTTTTGTCAATATATTTTTATGTTTTTTTAAAAAGGTTATTTGCAATCTCTATTGACAAAAATATGGCAGTTGTATTATTGGTTTTACCAATTTATTTTGTGAGGACAATATTATGTTGGAGAAATTTATTTTTTACTCAAAATTGGTTGGAAATAAAAATTATTTGGTCAAAGAACACGATTTTAGTCAAAAGGAATTTGAACACCATTATGATATTGTATGGTTGCCATCCTTTTCTTTTTTGAAAATGTTAGATGTGGGAAAAAATGGGATTTCTTCTGCTATTGTAGAGGCAGATTATGGAATTGCGGAGACAGGTTCTGTAGTAATTAATTCTTTAGACTTTCAGCTTAGAAAGACAACATGTCTTGCTGAAAAACTGGATATTGTGGTTTTTAGATCAAAGATTGTGGAATCTTTAGAAGATATTGAAGAGTTTTTGAGAGATCTTACCAGAAAAAATGCCTATATAGCCTTTATAACAGGCGCTAGCAGGACGGCTGATATTGAGAGGGTGCTCACAATAGGAGTTCATGGTCCATGTGAGACAAATATTTTTATTGTAGAAGATAGATAATTCCCTTTGCATTGAAATTGATGGTTTTTATTAATTATGAAGTTACGCATAGGAGTCTTTTATGGTCAGAGACAAAATAAAACAGGCAATTTCTAATGAAGTGTTATATAAAAATTTAAAAGCCTTTGTTGAAAATTATAAAATTGCCAAAGAAAAGGCATATCAGGGTCATGATTTTGAAAATATCAGAAGGCAGCTAAATAAAATCAAAGATTATTCATATGATGAAATTGTCTCCCTGTATGAACAGTTTAAGGAGAATGCTGAAGCAAAGGGCTGTTATGTGTATGCGGCAAAGGATAGTCATGATGCAAACAGCTATATTTTGGATGTATGTAAAAGACATGGTGCAGATTTGATTGTAAAATCAAAGTCAATGACATCTGAAGAGATAAGGCTAAATGATTTTTTAAAGCAAAATGATATAACTCCCATTGAAACTGATCTTGGTGAATGGATTTTGCAGCTTGCAGAAGAGAAGCCTTCTCACATGGTCATGCCAGCGATACACAAAAGTAGGCAGGAGGTTGCTAGATTATTCGAGAAGATAAAAGGACGTAAAGTTGATGAAAATGATATAAAAAATATGGTAAAGATTGCCCGCCATACCTTGAGAGACTATTTTTTTAAGGCAAAAGTCGGTATAACCGGTGCAAATTTTGCGGTAGCTGAGACTGGAACTATTGCAATTGTGACAAACGAGGGCAATGCAAGGCTGACAACAACTATTCCAAATGTGCATATAGTACTCTTAGGATATGAAAAATTGGTTAGAAGCTTTAGTGATAGTTTAAAGATATTAAGGGCCTTACCAAAGAGTGCAACAGGCCAGATAATTAGCACATATGTTTCCTGGATTTCTGGTACATATCCAGCTTCTGACAATAAAGAGGTTCATTTTGTATTTTTGGATAATGGCAGGCTTCCTATTTTAAAAAATCCTGCATTAAAAGAGGCCTTAAAGTGCATTAGATGTGGAAGTTGTGCAAATGTTTGTCCAGTTTATGAAATAGTAGGAGGACATGTTTTCGGTTCAACTTATGTTGGAGCAATTGGTCTTATTTTAACGTGTTTTTATGAAGATGAAAAAATTGCAAATGAACTTTTAAAAATGTGTATTGGTTGTAAGACCTGTTCAGTAAATTGTCCTGCAGGTATAGATTTACAATCATTAATCTTTGATATTAATGCTGCGATTTCAGAAAAATATCATGTTCCAACTTATAAAAAGATTGCTGCTTATAATGTATTACCTAATCCATATGTATTTTCCCAGATTTCCAAAATTGGAAAATTTTTACAAAAGCCAATTGTAAAAAATAAAGAGATAGATAAAATTCCCTTTGTATCTAAGGATCTAAATTTTAGAGTACTTCCAGCTTTTGCTCACATGTCTTTTACAAAAATATACCAAAAATATTATAATGAAAACAGAAAGAAATTGTATAAATCCAGAGTTTTTTTCTATTCAGGTTGTGCAATTGAATATTTTTTTACAGATATGGGGCTATATTTATTAAACCTTTTAGACAAAATAGATGTTAAAGTTGATATCCCTAAAAAAATGGTATGTTGTGGACTTCCTTCTCTTCATATGGGGCTTGGAAGTGCGGGATTAAAAACCATATTAAAGAATTTAAGATTTTTTGATGAAGATATAGACCAAGATGTCTTGGTGCTTTGTCCAACCTGTGGCTCAACCATTAAACATGAATATCCAAGATATACTAACATCTCCCCAAAAGATTATCAAAAGAGTATAGAACTTAGAGAAAGGGTCAAGTCTTTATCCCAATTTCTAAGTGAATTAAGTCTTAAAATTACATATAAACACGAATATAAAGTTACATACCACAACCCTTGTCATCAAAAAAGGGGACTCTGTTTTTCTACTGAAGAATTTTTAAAACCTATTTTAGGTGAGTATTTTGTTCCCCTTAAGGATAGTGATAAGTGTTGCGGATTTGGTGGGTCATTTTCATTTGATTTTCCTGAGATTTCATCAAAAATACTTGATAACAAAATAGAAAATATTATTTCAACAAAGGCAGATATTGT
>NZ_JBMYBT010000051.1:0-3228 GCF_053993635.1 Desulfothermus sp.
TTTGTATTAGCGCCGCTGGTTTTTGCGGGAAAATTTTTGTCACTTGAGGCGCTTAAACAATCTTGTTGGGCATTTTTGGCTTTTTGCGCGGCTTCTTCGGCGACCTATGTTCTCAATGACCTTAAAGATATAGAAAAAGATCGCAAGCATCCTGTAAAGCGCTTAACACGTCCTTTGGCCTCAGGAGCTGTCAGTCCTAAAACAGCCAAATTTATTTTGTTATTTTTGTATCTTATTCTGTGTATCTTTCTCTTCTACCCTTTTACACGAAAATTTATGATTCCTATTTTGATTTATCTTATCTTAAATGTCTTTTACAGTTATAAACTCAAACACATGCCTGTTTTAGATATATTTTGTATCGCCACGGGATTTATACTTCGCATCCTTGCTGGAGGAATGGCTATTTCTGTTCCCATATCTTCCTGGATGCTGATTACCACTCTATGTCTGGCCTTATTCCTGGGCTCAGTCAAAAGACTTCAAGAGACTCGCCTTCAAGGAGATAACGCTCGCAAAGTCCTTCAATGCTACACCTTGAAACTGCTTGAAAGTTACGCCCTAATTTCCGCTACTGGAGCATTAGTGTTTTACAGCCTATTTGTTATTACTTCTAGACCCGAATTGGCGCTTTCGGTGCCATTTGTCATCTTTGGACTTTTTCGCTACTGGTTTATTGTAGAAGCACAAGGGAAAGGAGAATCACCCACGGAGGCTCTATTGAAAGATGTACCGTTGGGCGTAACGGTTGTACTCTGGATACTATTTTGTCTCTGGCGACTTTGGCCAGAAGGACCCTTTAGCTTAGTGGGGAAATAGTATTTATTTTAACCTTCCAACGGAGGCACTTTTAAAAGAAAATCCTTACAGACATGTATAGGACGTTAGCTCCTAATTTTGGGAATAATTCTGTTCAGATGAGAATAGCAATAAAATATACCCTTTTTGCCATCGTTTCTATTATTTTCAATGTATTGTGCCAATGGGCTGTTTTAAGAGTATATAAAGGGCAATTTGATATATACCTTGCTATGGCAGTTGGCACGTTGGCAGGGTTACTTGTTAAGTATTTTTTAGATAAAAATTACATTTTCTACCATAAAACAGAAAATTTCTTAGACAATACACGCAAGTTTGTACTTTATTCCTTTATGGGTGTGTTTACCACTATGATTTTTTGGGGAGTGGAGTTAACTTTTTATTTTTTGTTTAAAGCACCAGTGGCCAAGTATATAGGAGCGGTAATAGGACTTACTATTGGATATTATATAAAATATCAATTAGACAAAAAGTTTGTATTTAGTTAAGGTATGGAGGTTGGAAATGAAAATTGCAAACTGGGGGAATTATCCTGTAATAGAAGCTGATGTAATAGGGGAAGAAGTTGCCTCTAGAATAACTAAATTATTAGTTAAAGAAAAAAATCTAATTCCCAGAGGTTTGGGACGTTGTTATGGAGACTCTTCTCTTTATTATAAAGTTTTATCCATGACTAAATTAAACCATATGCTAGATTTTGACGAAAAAAATGGCATTCTTACTTGTGAAGCAGGGCTCAGTTTAAGGGAAATCCTTGATGTATTTGTTCCAAGAGGGTGGTTTTTACCTGTAACACCTGGAACAAAATTTGTTACTGTTGGGGGAGCAATTGCGTCAGATGTGCATGGGAAAAACCACCATAAAGAGGGCTCGTTTTGTAATCATATTCTCTCTCTAGATCTTTTATTGCCTAATGGAGAAATTGTTTCTTGTTCAAGAGAAAAAAATAAAGACCTGTTTTGGGCCACATGTGGTGGTATGGGACTTACGGGGGTTATAGTAAGAACTACTATAAAAATGAAAAAAATAGAAACAGCATATATTATAAAAAAAACTTTAAAGGCGAATAATATAGATGAAATATTGGATTTATTTGAAGAATATAGTGGTGCTACTTATTCAGTAGCTTGGATTGATTGTTTACAAAAAGGTGATAATTTAGGGCGTTCTGTTTTGTTTGTTGGAGAGCATGCAAAGTTAGATGAATTATCACCCACCTTACGCAAGAAACCCTTAGAAATTCCTAAAAAGAAAAAGTTTACCGTGCCATGTTTTTGCCCTAATTTTGTGCTTAATAAATATACAATAAAGTTTTTTAATGTATTTTATTATAATACGACAAACAAACAGACAGCTATTGTAGATTATGACAGCTTTTTTTACCCTTTAGATAGTATTTATAATTGGAATAAAATATACGGCAAAAGGGGATTTTTACAATATCAATTTGTTCTACCTAAAGAAGCAGGTAAAGAAGGATTAAAAGTGATTTTATCCAAAATTGCAGAAAGTGGGTTTGGTTCTTTTCTAGCCGTGCTGAAATTGCTCGGGAAAGAAAGCGGAGGATTGCTCTCCTTTCCTTTAGAAGGTTACACTTTAGCCTTGGACTTTCCAGTATGTGAAAGAGTATTTAAGTTGCTTGAAAAGTTGGATAAGATCGTTATTGATTATGATGGCAGAATATATCTCACAAAAGATGCAAGAATGAAAAAGGAAACGTTCCATAAAGGTTATTCTAATTTGGAGAAATTTTTAATAATTAAATACAAAGTTGATCCTGAAAATAAGTTTCGGTCTTTACAATCTCAAAGATTAGGAGTTTAGACATGGAAAACTATTTACTTATTTTAGGAGCAAATTCTGATATAGCTAAAGCAACCGCCCATAGATTTGCTAAAGAAGGTTATAATTTATACTTGGCTAGCAGGGATATAGAAAAATTAGAAGTGATAGCAAGAGATATTGAAGTGAGATATAAAGTCAAAGTCAAACCTTTATATTTTGATGCCTTAGATTATCTGTCGCACCAAAGATTTTATGAAAGTCTCCATCCAAGGCCAAAGGGAGTTGTTTGTGCTGTCGGTTATTTAGGAAATCAAATTAAAGCTCAAAGTGATTTTGAGGAAGCTAAAAAAATTATTGGTACCAATTTTACTGGTTGTGTTTCTATTCTTAATATTATTGCTAATGATTTTGAAAAAAGGAAATATGGATTTATTGTTGGCATAAGTTCAGTGGCTGGCGATAGAGGAAGAAAAAGCAATTATATTTACGGCAGTGCTAAGGCGGCTTTTACGACTTATTTGTCAGGTTTACGAAATAGGTTATTTAAAACAGGCGTTCATGTAATCACAGTAAAACCAGGTTTTGTGCAAACGAAAATGACCCAAGGGATGAACTTGCCAAAAA
>NZ_JBMYBT010000052.1:0-3022 GCF_053993635.1 Desulfothermus sp.
TATAAACCAGAGCACATCAAGGTGGTAGCTGCATTTGATATTGATAAAAGGAAAGTTGGCAAAGATGTATCAGAAGCCATATTTGAGCCACCAAATTGTACCAAGGTATTTTTTGATGATATTCCAAAACAGGATGTAAAAGTAGAGATGGGCAAGGTCTTAGATGGACTGTCCGAACACATGAAAAATTATGAAGACAAATATACTTTTCTACTGTCAGATGAAAAAGAATTGGAAAAAGAAGATATTGTCTCAATTTTAAAAGAAAGAGACGTTGATGTGCTTTTAAATTATCTCCCCGTGGGGTCAGAGCAAGCCACTAAATTCTATGCAGAATGTGCCCTTGAAGCCAATGTGGCATTTATTAATAACATTCCAGTGTTTGTAGCTAGTGATAAAGAATGGGCAATCCGCTTTAAAGAAAAAAATATACCCATCCTAGGAGATGACATAAAATCTCAAGTAGGTGCAACTATTGTGCACAGGACCTTAACTGATCTATTCAAAAAAAGAGGGGTCAAACTGGACAAGACGTATCAATTAAATATGGGTGGAAATACCGACTTTTTAAACATGCTAAACAGGGAAAGACTACAATCCAAAAAAATCTCAAAAACAGAGGCAGTACAGGCTGTAGCGGCAAAAAGGCTGGATGATGAAAATATACATATTGGACCAAGTGACTACGTACCATGGTTAAAAGACAACAAGATTTGCTTTATTCGGATGGAAGGCAGGTTATTTGGTGATGTGCCAATGAACATTGAGCTCAGACTCTCTGTTGAAGATTCGCCAAATTCAGCTGGAGTTGTAATAGATGCAATTAGATGTGCCAAAATAGCCCTGGACAGAAACATAGGAGGACCGCTCTTAGGACCATCATCTTATTTTTTCAAACACCCACCAGTGCAATACACTGACAGCGAGGCATATGAAAAAGTAGAGGAATTTTTAAGAGGATAAATATAACAGTAAAAAGCCCGTGTTAAACGGGCTTTTTACTGTTCTTCTTGAAACACAATTTCGTTTTTTGAACCGTCAAAACAGACCAAATACCCTGTTATCTCTTTTTTTTCTCCAAATATATTTTGGGCCACATAAGTTTTATCTTTTTTTGTAATCAAATCAACAGATTCCATTATTTTTTCTTTGGAACCTTCTTTTTTTAACAAAATCAAACTATAATCGCACATAAAATTCTCCTTATAGATTTTTTAATGCCTCTTGTATTTCCCTATTCATATTTTGTGTGTGTTCAACCAAATTTAAGATGTACTTTGATGCAGATTCAAGACCATTTGATTTTAATTCATCTGCAAGTTTTTTGTACTCTTCCATATGTTTATTGTTGTGTTCCATCCAATGCTCTAATCTTTTTTTTACTTTTTCAGTATATTCCATCTTTACCTCCTTTAACATATTAATCTATATCTTTTTTCCCTATATTAAGACCATTTTCCATTAATTTTAGTCTAAGTTCCACAGGAGACATACCGTTTTTTTTACAGAGTGTTTTTAAAGATTCAAATTCAGGCCTTTTATAAGACCTATCTTGAAATTTAAATTCCTTTAAAGCAATATTCCCCAAGTTAGTATTAACAGAAGTTGTAAATCTATCTAATTTGACCCTCTTTGTTTTGTTTAATCTCACTCCCAAGCTCATAGTGTTTTTAAAAATAAAATATAAGACATCATCTAGCCTATCTTCAGAACAAATTACCTTTAATATCCCAGCTGGCCTATTTTTTTTCATGACTCCAGGAATAAAAAATACATCCAGCGCACCAGATTTTAATATGGTATCAAAAATATATCCTATCTCTTCCCCTGTCATGTGGTCTATATTTGTCTCCAAGACATATACCTCATCTTCTAAAAATCCCTTTTTTTTATCCTCTATTTCTTCAAATAAAATACCCCTTAAAATATTTGGTATATTCATTTCCATGTGCCCTATACCTATGCCATCTAAAATGAGTTTTCCTTCTGGCTTTTTATTGTAGAAATCAACCACTTGATCTAAGATTAACGCCCCGGTAGGAGTAATAAGTTCCTTATTTTCAGAAGTAAAAAATGTTGGCTTGTCCTTTAGTAATTTTAAAGTAGCTGGAGCTGGTAAAAAAATTGTCCCATGTTCACACAAGATATGTCCTTCGAATAAAGGTATTTTTGATGAATAAACTTTTAAAACTCCAAGTTTCTCAAGACAAAAAAAACATCCAACTACATCAACCAGGGTATCAACAGCTCCAACTTCATGAAAATGTACATCGTAAGTTGATATTCCATGCACCTCTGCCTCAACCTGTGCCAATTTTCTAACTGCCTTAATTGACTTTTGTTTTATATTGCTACTTATATTTAATCTATTAACAATTTCCTCGATATCAGATAAATTTCTGAATCTCTGGTTTTTGTTAAAATAAATATCAACTCTGGTTCCAGAAAATCCCTTTGTTCTTCTTTTTTGATAAGCTATTTTAACAGGTATAACTTCTGATATAATGGATTCAAGCTCTTTTAGATCCACTCCAAGATCAGCCATAAGGGCAAGAAACATATCGCCGCTAATTCCACCTATTATCTGGAGATACAATGTATTAGTTTTACTCATGATCTTTATTTGTACCTACTTTTCTATACCTTCTCTAGCCACAACACCCTTTACATAATAATGTTTTATTTCTCTCATCTCAGTTACCAAATCAGCAATATCTATAATTTCTTGTGGAGCATATCTACCAGTTAATATCAATTCCACATCTTCTGGTTTATTTTTAATTATATCAATCACTTCATCAACAGGAAAAAGATTGTAATAAAGGGCTATATGTATCTCATCTAATATTACAACCTGATATTCACCGCTATTTATAATTTCTTTGGACTCTTTAAGGCCATCTCTAGCACGTTTTATGTCTTCTTCTGTTGGGTCGTTGTAGATAAAACAATCCCTTCCAAATTGTTTAATAGTAATTAAGTCACTAAATCTTTTTAAGCTTTCAAGTTCACTATAGTGCAT
>NZ_JBMYBT010000053.1:0-3008 GCF_053993635.1 Desulfothermus sp.
AATATTTTTTCTGTATAACTTACTGGGGTTCCAGGGGGAAGTGTTACAGAACAGATCATAGTTTCTCCTTCAACTTTAGGAAAAAAGGTAAATTTTATGATATTTCCATACCATATACCAAAAAAAACAAGGAGTATCACAAGGCCTATTGCCATGGAAATATATCTATATTTAACACATTTGGTAAGCATGTTTTTATATGGTCCATTTATAATCTTTTTTAATACCTTATCTGCCCTTTTTCCCTTGGGTTGGATGTGTTTTTTAGTTGATTCATAGAGGTGGCAGGGGAGTATAAAAATGGCCTCTATAAGTGATGCAATAAGCACCAGATTAACCACAATTGGGATATTTCTCATGAATTTTCCCATGTGGCCAGTTCCTAAAAGAAGGGGCCAGAAAGCAGCAACGGTAGTTAAAACAGAAAAAATAACTGCAATTCCAACTTCATTTGCCCCGTAAATTGCAGCTTCAAAAGGGGAGAGGCCTTGTTGCCTTTTGGTATATATATTTTCACCAATTATTATTGCATCATCTACTACTATTCCAAGGACCATTATAAAACCAAAAAGGGATATCATGTTAATGGATACATCAAATTGGGGAAGAATAAGCAATGCACCCATAAAAGCTATTGGTATTCCTGCACTAACCCAGATGGCCAACCTTGCTTCCAGAAATATCCCTAGAATTAAAATGACTAACACTAGACCCATTCCCAGATTTTTGAATAAAAGCCTCATTCGATCTTTAAGAATCCTTGATTGATCCTCGAATTTTGTTATGTAAACATTTGGTGGCATGGAGTTTTTTATGTGTTCTATGTACTTAGTTACCCTAGAAGAGATTTCCAGAGCATTTTGATTTCCAATTCTAAATACTTCCACTAAAACTGCTGGCATGTCTTGAAATTTAAATTCCAGGTCAGAATCATCAAAAGATTCTTTGATATTCGCAATATCTTTAAGATATACCACAGATCCGTCAGGTTTTGTTATAATTGGAATAAATTTAAATTCACTTGCATAATATCTTTTACCCTTTGTGCGAATTAAAATATCCTCTGTAGATGACTTTATGTATCCTGCTGGAATATCAAGGGAATAACTTTTAATTTTTCTGGCAATTTCTGGAATACTTAAATTGTATTTTTCAAGGGTATCTTGTGAAACTTCTATGTGTATTTCATTATCTTTTGCACCGTATATTTCTGCAAGTGAAACGCCTTTTAAAGCAGTGATTTCATCTTTGATTTTTTGAGCAGTGTATTTTAAGGTATGTATATCGGTATTACCATATATTGCAATATATACTACTTTATTTTTTATTGTAATTTGTTTAACTATAGGTCTATCTGCATCATCTGGGAATGTGGTTATAGCATCTACCTGAGATTTTATATCATCCAGTAGTTTGGATACATCCCAATTTTTTAATACGTCAACAATAACTACTCCGTATCCTTCTTTTGCAGTAGCTGAAATTTCTTTTATTCCCGACAGACCTGATATAGCTTCTTCAATAGGAAGAATAATACTATCTTCAATCTCTTCTGGTGCTGCACCCTCATAAGTTACAGATATAGATATCTTATCCAGTTCAATTTCTGGAAATATCTCTATCTTTATATTTGAAATAGTTACAATTCCACCAATTATAACAAATAAAACTAAAAGGTTAGAAGCAACATGATTATTAACAAACCAGGATATTATAGTTTTCATTTTATCCTCTTCAAAACCTTAACTTCTATTCCATCAACATCACCAGATATAGGACTTATTATTAATTGATCATTATCAAAAATACCATGGGAAACAATAAAAGAACGTTTAAGCATTCTAACAATATTGACTCTGACTTTCTTTATACGGTTGTTAACCACCTTTAATACATAATGTCCTTCGAAAAGCGCTTTTAATGGTAACATAAACACATGTTTTAATATATGTCCTTTTATTTTTACGTGAACAAAGGTATTTGAAAGAAGAGGGGGCAGCTTTTTAAAAGGATCTTTAACGGTCCCAATCGCATACAACATCCTGGTATTTTTGTCAATTTGCCCAATGGAGTGTGTAATTTTGCCTGTAAATTGAATTTTTTTATCTCCCATAGAATATTCAATCAAAATACTGGAACCTTCACTAGATGGCGGGACGCTGTAGCCTGGGATATCTATCCATTGTACATCGGACATCGGTAGAGGAATATGTACTTCCACTGCTTTTGTTGGGTAAATTTGGGCTAGGATTTGGCCATAAGATACAACATTTCCAATGTCTACATCTCTTTTTATTATGATTCCTGTATATGGAGCTTGGAGTGATGTCCTCTGCAAATTTAAACGAGCCTGGGAAAGAGTGGCCGTTGCAGCCAGAAAGGCTGCCCTGGCAGCTTCAAGTTGAGGGAGTTTTGCAGCGAGTGGGGGAATTTTTTCTCCTTTATGAATAAGCTCCCACTCTTTTTTTGCCTGCTTTGCCTCTTCCTTTGTCTTTATTAATGTGGAATTTGCCTGTGTTAACTGAGAAATGGCCTGGGAAAGAGCAAATTCATAGTCCCTTTTGTCAATCTGAATGAGTAATTCCCCTTTTTTTACCATTGAACCCTGTCTTAGTTTTTCAGACACATAGGTGACCTTGCCTTTTACCTCAGAGACTATGTTACCTATTGATAAGGGTTTTACTTCTCCATTTGATTCAATTATTATCTGATAATCTATTGGCTTAGCACAAATTACCTCTACTACCGGTATTATCTTTTTATGTATTGAACTTTTTGGCCTTGCCTTATGTTTTGTCAGTAAAATAAATATTGTAATTCCAGTTAGAAAGATAATTAATATAATAACCAGTTGAAAAGATTTTTTCATTTTATGCTCCAGGGACTATTACTTTTTGTAAGTGCCGCCTAATGCCTTAAATAATAGTATCTGATTTTTTAAAATAGCCACCTTTGTGTCAATTATTTTTATTTGAATATCAATTAAGTTCAATTCTTTTTCTAAGAGT
>NZ_JBMYBT010000054.1:0-2179 GCF_053993635.1 Desulfothermus sp.
TCTGTTTATTGACTTGGAAGATTACAGGCTTACAGTATTTACAGCTAAGGATATAGAAAAGCTTTTTGAAGCATTTTATCAGCTTACCGGAAAATATCCCACCTTTCTTTTTCTTGATAAAGTGCAAAACATTGATGGATGGAGCAGGCTTGTTTGTACACTGCACAATCGCTTGCTATACAAGTATGCTGGCGGCTTAATGAACGCAATGAAAAAAGGGAGTTTAAAGGTCTTGTTCAGGCCTGCTCTGAACTTAATATCAAAGATGCCCTAATTCTGACTTACAATCAGGAATTTGAAAAGGACGAAGGAGGAATACAAATTAAAGTATTGCCTGCATGGAAGTGGTTACTTCAGTGGAAAACAGAACAAATTGGATAATTTTGTGTACAAGTTACAACTCATTGACATTCACCTTTATAATTTCACCAACTTTATAATCAGAAGCATGAGATTCTGTTATTACCCCACCTAGCCTAGGATCAAATGTTGCTATGAACTTAGTGGGATGGTAATAATGGGCCAAATAGCAATAAAGCCAAATTGGGCCACGACCACTTAACACAATTCCTTTAGTTTCATCAACTTTTGGCGGTTTAAGTTGTTGTAAAATTTCTGGAGTTATATTCTCTTTCAGCTCAAAATGAACAATGGTATAATTCTCTTTTTCTTTTGTCCTAAATTCAATTGTCATCTTAACCCCTTCTGACATAGATCTTTAATTATAGACAACAAATGAGATAATTGGTAAAAAGAGAGTCATAATAATTTTCAAATTCAGTAGGAAAGAAGTAAAAATTGTACTTTGAAATATTAACCCAGATCACAAACATAAAAACCATAGCTACTGGAAAGTCTATCCGGGAATTAAAACGGTTAGAAAGAACTTATGGGAAAGGACGATGGCGAAAATTGAAAGGAATCGCTAAAATAAAATTAAGAGATGGAAAATTGTGTCTGGCTGAAATTCATTGGTACGAGGCACATGGTATAGGTAAAAAAGAATTCAAAATTAAATACATACTAAAGGTGTTTAAAAATGCTTAAATTTCTGATTTGTATTAACAATGAAAACTATGAGGCATCTCTAGAAAAATGGAAAATTTATCCGGTGGTTAAAAGAGAAGAGGAGATAGAAGGATATGTAAGAATTATAGATGAGAGTGGAGAAGATTATTTGTATCCAGAAGATTATTTTTTTCCTATAGACTTACCTTCTGTTGTATTAGAAAAATTAGAAGGAGAATATTTAGAGGAAGTGTGAACTACTCTGTATGGTGTGACTGGTAATGCTGTATTGGGTAAAAAATTAGAAGAAAATCCATGCCAGAGCTGAAAGTACGGTTGTAGCAAGAATTTATTGTTTTTTTGAAAAAAATCTTTTATCTATAATTCTTTTATAAAACTTCCCTATTCTTTTTTACTATATTCCTCATAGTAAACAATTTGACCAAAGAGGCGCTTTTATCAGTAATAGCGGAGTGGCTTCAGGAGTGGAATATACCATCTTATATTCCAAGAGAAAAAGGAGACCTAAACCCTGAAAGACTCAGGCGTATACTGGCAATTGCTGGACCAAGGAGAGCAGGCAATACCTATTTTATGTATCAACTGATAGATAGGCTTCTTAAAAAGCAATACAACAAGGCTGATATTCTGTTTATTGACTTTGAAGATTACAGGCTTACAGGATTTACAGCTAAGGATATAGAAAAGCTTTTTGAAGCATTTTATCAGCTTACCGGAAAATATCCCACCTTTCTTTTTCTTGATAAAGTGCAAAACATTGATGGATGGAGCAGGCTTGTTCGTACACTGCACAATCGCTTGCTATACAAGTATGCTGGCAGCTTAATGAACGCAATGAAAAAAGGGAGTTTAAAGGTCTTGTTCAGGCCTGCTTGTCTTGCCTCAGACGGAATTGGAATTTTCCTCAAAGTATGTTAGCAAAAATTAAACTTTGAGGAGGAGAGTCATGAGTAAGAAAAGAAGACATTACACCCCCCAAGAAAAAGTGATGATTTTGAAGAAAAATGTAATGCCCCCCCAAAAGTCAAGACAAATTTTTAAGAAATTAAGATAGAGTTAATCATGTTAACTTTATATAATTTACTTTTTTTCGCTACGGGCCTTGACAATCTTTTCCTGATCTGGTGACCAGGAGATCCTGGCTTTGGGG
>NZ_JBMYBT010000055.1:0-9520 GCF_053993635.1 Desulfothermus sp.
GTGGTGAAATTGGATTGTAACGCAATTTATGGGCCAACTAGTTTTCATACCCAGGGGGCAATGGAATTTGCTAAATTGGTCAAAAAGTACTCAAAAGGGACAGTTATTATAAGCGTACATCCTGGCGGTGCCCTTGGATTCAAAGGCCCAGAACTTTTAAAGGCTGTTAAAGACGCCCAGGTGCCAATGAGCGATATATTAATGGGGGTAGTTGCTGGAAGTGAACATATATTTGGCGTAAGCTCTCTTCCCCGCTTGGTCAAGACATATAAGGATGCAAGAGAGTTATATGAAGATCTTAAGCCCTTATATAAAAGGGCAGCCCTTAAATGGAATCAAAAGTTTTTGTATGCAGCTCCATGGCCACCAAGTGGTCTTGTTACTAAAAAGGAAATTCATACTGTTTCAGATTTAAGGGGATTAAAAACCAGGACATATGATAAAAATGGCGCCAGATTTTTAAAAGAACTGGGAGCATCTCCTGTACCCATGCCATGGGGTGAGGTTTATTCTTCCTTACGCACAGGGGTAATTGATTCTGTTTTAACCAGTGCTGAATCAACAAAAAATGGAAAATTTTGGGAGGTATTAAATTGTTTTGCTAAAATTAATTATGCATTTCCCTTAAACATGATGACAATGAATCTGGATTACTGGAAGTCGTTATCTAAAGAACAACAAAAGGCTATTTTAAAGGCAGCAAGAGAAATAGAAGATATGCAGTGGAAAAATTCTGAAAATAGAAACATTGAATCAATAAAAATACTAAAACAACATGGGATGAAGGTATATAATCCTACAAAAGAGCTAAATAAAGCAATGGATAGGGCTGCAAGAAAGATAATTGATGAATTTATCTCAAAAACCAGGGGTAGGGCAAAGGATATTTTGAAAAAATATGTAAAATAAAAAATATGGGGCTTAAAAGGGCCCCTTTAATAATTCTATGAAAAAAATATTAAATGTAATAGATTTTATATCAAAAGTGGGTGCATATCTTTCAGGTGTTTTTATGTTGCTTATTGTGTTTTTGATATGTCTGGAGATTTTATTGCGTACTCTTTTTAAGACTTCTACAATGATATCAGATGAATTTAGTGCATATTTTATGGTATTTTCTGTTTTTTTGGGATTGGCATATACCTTGAGAGAGGGAAAACATATTAAAATAACGCTTGTTACTTCTAGAATTAAAAATAAAATGGTTGCAAAGGGTGTAGATTTGATTGTATTGATACTTGCATTTGGAATTTCAGTTTTTGTATTTTGCTATTCAGTCTCAATGGTATATGAGACCTATAGTTTAGATATGAGGGCGGATTCTATGTTGGAGACCCCTTTGTGGATACCAGAGATGGGAGTCCCCATTGGATTTTTTCTTTTGTCTATTCAACTTATATCAATGATAATTAGGAGGATGAAAAATTATCAGTGATCCACTTATCCTATCCATTGTGATGTTTGGAATTATGTTTTTGTTCCTCCTATCTGGACTATGGATAGGATTTTCCTTGATTGCCGCTGCAATTTGCGGAATGTTATTATACAACTTTAACCTTCCTCCAACTATTTGTATCTGGAGCAAAATTGGGAACTTGATCGCAAATTCTGTGTGGAACAGCATGGATTCGTGGTCCCTTACTGCCCTTCCATTATTTGTATTAATGGGTGAGATCTTGTATAGGACTGCGATTTCAACCAAGCTTTTAAATGGTCTTTTACCCTGGTTTTCACGGATACCTGGAAAATTACTCCACATAAACATTGTTGCTTGTTCTCTTTTTGCTGCGGTCTCTGGTTCCAGCGCTGCAACAACTGCTACTGTTGGCAAGATCACCTTAGATGAGCTGTCAAAGCGTGGATATGACAGGGATCTGGCATTGGGATCCTTGGCTGGAGCTGGTACCCTTGGTTTTTTGATTCCACCAAGCCTTATTATGATCATATATGGCGTTTTATCAGATACGTCCATTGGGAAATTATTCATTGCAGGCATAATTCCAGGACTTATTTTAGCCTCTATGTATTCAACATTTATAATTTTTAAGGCCCTGACAAACCCTTCTGTGGTGCCTGAATCCGATGAAAGGAGCTATACCTTTAAAGAAAAGATCAAGAGCTCAAAGGAGCTTTTTCCAGTACTTTTTTTAATATTTATTGTGCTTGGGGGCATATATTTGGGCTTTACCACACCCACAGAGGCAGCTGCAATTGGGGTGATAGGTGCTTATATATTGGCCTTTTTATTTAAAAATATAACAAGACAGATATTTGTTGAATCCTTGCTCAGTGCGGTAACAACTACCTGTATGATCTGTTTTATTATTTGCGGTGCAGCTTTTTTGTCTCAAGTAGTTGGATTTACAGGAATAGCCAGGGCGCTTAGTAATTTTATTGCACAGCTAAATCTATCACCCTATGTCTTGATCTTTGTGCTTGGGATTATGTATCTTTTTTTGGGGATGTTGCTTGATGGAATATCAATTGTTGTTATGACTCTCCCAATTGTGCTTCCTATAGTGACTCAGGCTGGATTTAAACCCCTTTGGTTTGGTATCTTTTTAGTTATAATGGTGGAATTATCCCAAATAACCCCACCTGTTGGTTTTAGTCTATTTGTTATACAGGGTATATCCAATGAAGAAATAGGAAGGATACTTAAGGCTACATTCCCATTTTTTGTAATTATGATTTTAATGGTGGTAATTCTAACAGCTTATCCTGAGATTGTTTTTTATTTACCAAGTAAAATGGTAGCCAAGTAAGTTATGCTACTACCTCTCTATCCCTTATCCCCAGAAAGTACAGTATTGCATCTAGGCCTACGTTTGTTAAGGACTGTTTTGCCCCTTCCCTTACAATTGGTTTAGCTCTAAAAGCAATGCCAAGCCCTGCTAAATTTAACATTGGAAGGTCATTTGCGCCATCTCCAACTGCTATTACCTGCTCCAGGGATATGTTTTCTATCCTGGCAAGCTTTTTTAAAATCTCAGCTTTTTTTTCACCATCAATTATGTCTCCTACGACCTTCCCTGTTAACACATTGTCTTTTATTTCAAGCTCATTTGCAAATACATAATCTATGTTCAATCTTTTCTTTAAGTATTCTCCAAAAAATGTAAAACCACCTGAAATTATCGCAATTTTATAGCCAAGTATCTTTAGATTTTTAATTAGTTTTAATGCTCCATCTGTTAGGGGCAAATTTTTTGCTACATCAAAAAGAACTGATGCTTCTAACCCTTTTAGCAGGGCAACCCGCCTTTTTAGACTCTCTTTAAAGTCAAGTTCTCCGTGCATTGCCCTCTCTGTAATTCTTTTGACCTCTTCATATACCCCTTTTCTCTTAGCAAGCTCGTCAATAACCTCTGTTTGGATCAAAGTAGAATCCATATCAAAGGCAATAAGTCTTCTATGACGTCTATAGGGAGTATCTTCCTGTATCCCTAAGTCAATATCTCCCTTTTGTGATAGAATTAAAAATTCTCGCCTGATTTTTTCTAAATCAAGCCCTTTTCCCTCAAGTGTTATTTCTATACAACTAACACCCTCATTTTCAGCGCTATTTAATTTGGGTTTAGATAATCTTTCAATGGAAATTACATTCACATCATCCTTAAGGATCAGGTCTATAAGTGAGTGGAGATGGTTTGAGGTAAGGTTTTTTGCAAGTGCTGTTATAATATATCTTTTTTTAAATGAGTCATTTAGTGGGTAATTTTTATCAAAATCTATCTTTTCAAAGGTTACATGGAGATTTAATTTGTGACAGGTATATAATACTTCTTTAAAAAAGTCGTCTATTAGGATGTTTGACGGGAGTTTGATTAAGATTTCCACTGACAATGTCTTATATATTACTGCCTGGTTTATATCTAGGACCTCACCCTTAAAAAGGTTAAGGGTTTTTGTGATGTGTTTTAGCTTGCTTGGTGCATCTTTTCCGTTTATATTGATAAGATATGTATTTGACATTTATTTTATTTAGATTAATTAAGTTTATAACAAATTCAATTAATTTGTATAAAATTGTTTGCTTTTTTGCAAGTTATAAAACAGGAGGTTATTGTTATGGAAATATTAGTGCTTTATTATTCCAAAACTGGTAACACAAAAAAATTGGCAGAGGCTATTGCTAAGGGTGTGGAAGAGGTTGATGGAGTTAAGGCGAATTTAAGATCAACACAAGAGGTAACAAAAGAAGACTTTTTAAATGCAGCCGGTGTAATTGCTGGTTCTCCAGTATATTTTGGTGTCATGGCTAGTGATTTAAAGAGGGTATTTGATGAATTTGTATCTATTAGAAAAAAGATGGAAAACAAAATAGGTGCTGCTTTTGCTACATCTGGAGACTTAACAGGTGGAAAAGAGACTACAATGATGTCTATTATACAGGCAATGCTCATCTATGGAATGATAATTGTTGGAGATCCCATGAGTGCAACTGGACACTATGGTGTTGCTTGTGTTGGGGCACCTGATGAAAAATCCGTGGAAAATGGGAAAAAACTCGGGAAAAGGGTTGCAGAACTTGCAAAAAAGATAGCATAAATTGGAGTCTTGAATTATGGATATTTGCATTGTTGGAACAGGTTACGTTGGGCTGGTTACAGCTGCATGTTTTGCTGAGACAGGCAATAATGTAATTTGTGTGGATATTAATGAAGATGTTATTAATAAATTGAAGCAAGGCCAGGTGCATATTTTTGAACCTGGCCTGGAAGATCTGGTTAAAAGAAATCTAAAACAAGGAAGGCTTCAGTTTACAACTCAGATTAAAGAAGGAATTGATAAAGGGTTGTTTATCTTTATATGTGTTGGTACCCCTCCAAAAGAAGATGGCAGTTGTGACATGAGGTATGTGGAAGGGGTAGCACGGGATATAGGTAGATATATCAATGAATACAGAATAGTTGTAAACAAATCTACTGTACCAGTTGGTACTGCAGATAGGGTTAGGGCTATAATTTCAAAGGAAATAGAAAAAAGGGGAGTAAATGTTGAGTTTGATGTGGTATCAAATCCTGAATTTTTAAAAGAAGGGGATGCAGTTTCTGATTTCATGAAACCAGATAGAATTATTGTTGGTACTGATAATGTAAGGACCGCAGAATTACTTAAGGCCCTGTATGCTCCCTTTGCCCGTTCCAGAGAAAAGCTAATTGTAATGGGTATTAGAAGTGCTGAGATGACAAAATACGCAGCCAATGCCATGCTTGCAACCAAAATTTCCTTTATAAATGAAATTGCGAATATTTGTGAACAAGTTGGTGCAGATGTGTCTGATGTTAGGCTTGGGATTGGGGCTGACCACAGGATTGGCTATCACTTTATATATCCAGGAGTTGGCTATGGAGGCTCCTGTTTTCCCAAAGATGTAAAGGCATTAATCAACACTGCTAAGCAGATTGGATATGATCCAAAGCTTCTATCTTCAGTGCATTTGGTAAATGAAGAGCAAAAGAGGGTACTGGCCAAAAAGGTGGAAAAATTTTTTTCTAACAGAGGTGGAGTTAAAGGAAAGACCATTGCTATCTGGGGACTTGCATTTAAGGCCAATACCGATGATATTAGGGAATCCTCAGCCATAACTATAATTGAGTACTTGACAGAAAAAGGGATGAGGATAAGGGCCTTTGACCCAAAGGCCAGTAACAGGGCAAAGGAATATTTTAAAGAAAATCCCCTTGTTGAGATAGTAGATGGGGAATACATTGCCCTTGAGGGCGCTGACTGTCTTGGGGTTGTCACAGAGTGGAATCAGTTTAGAAATCCAGATTTTGCACGTATTAAAAAACTATTGAAATATCCTGTTATTTTTGACGGAAGAAATCTCTATGATCCTAAACTGGTCAAAGAATTTGGATTTGAATATTACGGAATTGGAAGAGGATAATTTTTAGGGGACATAATGTCCCCTTTTTTTAGAAATCCAGAGGGAGTTTACCTGTCCACTTTCTTATCTGCAATTCAAAGAGTACAGCCCTCTCATATTCAAGGTTTAGCATAAGAGATGCACCTTCTCCCTGGTCGAACTGATCATCTAAGAACTGGGTCTCTTCCCAAAAATCTAAAAGCTCTTCTGTAGGTAAGTTTTTTATTTGTTCCATGAGGGTGTTATCCACCAGATATGGAAAACAATTTGCCATCAATTCCTCCTAATCCATTATTATTAGTTGCTGGACTTGCAGGAATTATTAAAAACTTTTTTCAAAAAAGCAATATTTAAATTTTAATTAAATATATTTGGTAGTTATTGAAAGTTGGAGTAAAAATATATAAGATAGCATTTGTGAGAGGACAAAAAAATTATGGAGTCAAAGTATGGATCTTAGAAAAAAGATATTTATTATAAAAGAATTTGATTTTCGTAATATAGTTTGTAATTTTAAGGAGTTCATGAAGTCAATAATTCTTTCTATCCAAAAAAATAAATGTGGTGTTAGGGCAGCGGCGCTAACATATGTAACTACGCTTTCAATTGTGCCTTTTTTGGCCATTGCTTTTTCTATTTCTAAAGGTCTTGGTTTCCATCACACAGAATTTATCCATAATTTTTTATTAAAGGTTACCGCAGGTAGAGAGGATGTAGTTAGCAATATACTATCTTATATAAATAATACAAATGCTGGGAAGCTAGGAGGATTAGGAGTTGTTACACTACTTGCAGTGGTAGTGTCATTAATAGGTACTATTGAGGATACCCTAAACGCAATATTTGAGATCCCAAAAAATCGTTCATTAAAGGAAAAAATAACAAGCTATTTTTCAATTACGCTTTTATTTCCAATTTTAATGATTGTGATAGCTACTTATTCTTCTTCACTCATAAATATTCCCCTTATAAAAAAATTTTTATCCTATTCTTTAATTTCATATGTATATCTATTTTTATTGAAAATTGTACCTTTTATGATGGTATGGTTTTCTATTTTTATAATTTTTTATTACATTCCAAATGGAAAAATTGATACCTGGAGTATTTTAGTGGGATCATTTTTTTCAACTCTATTGTGGGAAATATCCAGATACATATTTATTAATTATCAACCATTTAATCCAAAATACAATGCAATCTATGGTAGTTTTGCAAAAGTATTACTGGTGTTGTTATGGTTATATTTCTCATGGTTTATGTTGCTTATTGGAGCTGTTATAGCGTATGAGTTAAAATCAATAAAATATGGACGATTTAATGTTAGAGAGAAATTGGGAAGCTTTAATATAGCCCTAAAAGAATTTATATTTTTAAAAATCATATGTTATATGATTAAAATTTTTAAAAAAGGAGATGGAGTAGTCACTCTGGAAGAATTATCCAATGTTACTAAATTGCCAATATTTATTGTATTGGAATTTATAGACGCTCTTAAAAGCTTGGGGTTTATTGTCCCAGTAGAAGATGAGAAAAAGGCATTTGTAATAGCTGCAGATTTTGATAAATGTACTTTGGGTGAGTTTTTAAGAATAATAAGGAGCTATGATGATGTGGATCTACAAAAAATCAAGGGAGTAGATGGTTACAGAGCCCTTAACTATCTCTACTCCCTTGATAAAAATATCCCTTTAGCTCAAGTAGTTATAGATTAAAGAGATGAGGGTATTTTAATATAAGATAAGTAAATGCACAGATTACAAGGCTATGGGTAATTTTTTGTTTTTGTATTAAATCAGTAACTTGCTTTAGGGGTATTAATAAAACCTCTATATCTTCCTTTTCATCTAACTGTTGTTTATATGTATTTTTAACATCTCTTGCCAGATATGTGTAACATTCATTGTTTAATATAGCAGGGTTGGGATGTACTTTTCCCAGAAATTCCACATTATCTGTAATATATCCTGTTTCTTCCTTAAGTTCCCTTATAGCAGCACCTTCAGGTGTATCTTCTGGTTCAACCATCCCACCTGGGATTTCTAAGGTAAAGTCCCTTATTCCGTGTCTGTATTGTTTTATAAACACCACATCATTGTCACTTGTGAGAGGGATTATATTTACCCATGGTCCTGATTCAAGTACATAGAATTCATAGGGTTTATTTGTCCTTGGAGAGACGGCCTTATCTACCCTTAAGTCAAATACCCTATAGGAGCTGTCCTTGTTTGACTCAATTAATTTCCATCTTTTTAATGACATAAATACACCTTCTTAATCTTCATTCTCAATAATAGTGGCCATCCCCATGCCACCACCGACGCACAGAGTGGCAAGTCCTATCTCTACATTTCTCCTCTTCATTTCATACATAAGGGAGACCATAATCCTGGCTCCTGTGCAACCAACAGGGTGTCCCAATCCAATTCCGCTACCATTGACATTTACAATCTCTCTATTCAAACCAAGGTTTTTTTCGCACGCAAGATATTGTGCAGCAAAAGCCTCATTTAACTCAATTAATCCAATATCAGATAGAGAGATCTTTGTCTTTTCAAGGAGTTTTTTTGTAGCTGGAACAGGTCCAAAACCCATTATTTTGGGATCAACCCCAGCTACCTGAAATCCAATGATTTTAGCAAGTGGTTTTAGCCCAAGTTCTTTTGCTTTTTTTCTGCTCATAAGAAGAATTGCCGCAGCACCATCATTTAGCCCAGAGGAATTTCCTGCTGTAACTGTTCCATCTTTTTTGAAAACTGGCTTAAGTCTTTTTAGGTCTTCTATTTTAAGGCCATATCTTACGTGTTCGTCTGTATCTAAGGTATATTTCTTTCCCTTTTTTTCAAATTCAATTGGAACGATCTCGTCTTTGAATTTTCCTTCTTTAATGGCCCTTTCTGCATTGTTGTGGCTCCTAAGAGCAACTTCATCCTGTTCTTCTCGAGAGATATTATACATCTCTGCTAGATTTTCAGCTGTTTGTCCCATTATCATTGGCTCTCCAAGGAGTCTGCTGCCAGAATGTAGGAGTTCCCACATTGAATCAGTAAATTCTCCATGTTGGAGTCTCATTCCCCATCTGGCACCATCAACATAATAAAAAGCACTGCTCATGGACTCAACACCGCCTCCAATCACTATATCTGCATCGCCATTTTTGATCTTCAGATATCCCAACTCAATGGCCTGCATTGCTGATGAGCATTGCCTTTGAATGGTGCATGCTGGGACTTCTACTGGAAAGTTGGCCATTAATGCGGCGGTTCTAGCAGTGTTTGCTTCTGCTGGATGTTGTATGCAGTCTCCCATAATTACGTCGTCCACCATTTGCTTTTCAACATTAACCCTTTTTACTACTTCATCTAAAACATAACTTGCAAGTTTTGAAGCTCTAAAATCCTTAAATATACCTCCAAATTTTCCAATAGCAGTTCTCACTGCTGAGACAATTACTACATCTGAATCTTTTTTCATACTTAGGTCTCCTCTAATAAATTTTTTTGCTTTTATATAGGGAAAATTTTCTAAAAACAAGTGGAAATATGCATGGAGATAACCATTCATGCATAAACATAATTTTAAAAATGAGGTGAGTTGATATGGACTATTGTTGAAGGGGTATGCTAAATTCAAAATTTATAAGCT
>NZ_JBMYBT010000056.1:0-29211 GCF_053993635.1 Desulfothermus sp.
CTTATTTTAATTATGGTATCATTAATTATATTTTAGGACGACCTCGTCTTTTGCCTTGCGAGATGGGTTTTGATGCTTTCTTTTTAGATCCTTATGGGAATATTAGGCCATGCAATGTAATGGATGAGGTTATGGGAAATTTACATAAAAACAGTTTTGAACAAATATGGAATGGCCCACAAGCTAAAAGAATTAGAAAGAAAATAAAAAATTGCGATCAAAGATGCTGGATGATAGGAAGCGTGGCTTATCAGATGAAAAAATACATATGGAAACCTTCGTGGTGGATAATAAAACACAAATTTTTTAAAAGGCCAATACAATATTAACATTGAAAAAGTCTAGGAAATAATAGTGTTATGACTAAATTAGTTTTTTTAAAAAAGATTCCATTCCAACTCATTAGTTTAGCCATATTAATTTTGGTTATTTATTATCCAACCTTGATTGGAATTTTTAAGAAGGTTTCTAATAGCGATGATTTCAGTTACGCATTAATTATTCCTTTTATAGTAGCTTATCTAGTTTGGGAAAAAAGAAAAAATTTATCAAACACAACCATAAAACCCTATTGGCCAGGTCTGGTTTTAATAGTATTTAATTTTTTATTTTCCATATACGGTGTCTTAGGTTCTGATATTTCTGCAGCAAGAATTTCGTGGTGGTTATGGATAGTCTCTATTACCCTTTTTTGTTATGGAAAAGATATCTTCAAAGTCTTATTTATTCCTTTAATAATCCTTGCTTTTGTAATTCCTCTCCCCCAGCATATTTATGCTCCTCTTACTCTATCTTTGAAGTTAATTTCTTCTAAACTAGCATTTTATATTATTTCTTTAGCTGGAATTCCAGTCCATGTAGAAGGAAATATTATTGATTTGGGAGATACTCAACTTCATGTTGTAGATGCATGTAGTGGGTTAAGGTATGTCTTGCCTTTAATGGCTGTAGCCATTCTTTATGCTCATTATTCTCAAAGACATTGGTTTAAAAAACTAATTCTTATTCTTATCACATTACCACTTTCAATGATTATGAACGGTCTTAGGGTTGGAATTATTGCTATTCTTTATAAATGGGTAAGTCCCAAGGTGGTAGAAAGTTTTTATCATGAACTCTCAGGATGGTTTATTTTTATTTTATCTTTTGGGCTGTTAATTGGCTTAAATTATATATTGAATCTTTTACCTCCCAAACATAAAGATTTTACAGCTAGCAAGAACCACAAAAATGAAAAAAGTAAATATACTAAAAATGAACATAAAAATAATCTTTATCCTTTTTGTCTAACTTTTACATTATTATGTATACTCTTTATTAGTTCTATTTGCACTACATCATTACCTAGAATAAAACTGGCTAATGGTATTAACTCTTTTCCTCTACACTTTAAAGATTGGAATGGAGTTTTTACTCCTATTGATCCAGAAATAATAAAGCGTTCTGGAGCTGAAGAATCTTTTCAGGCCACGTATATTAATAGTAAAAATGAAATGGTTTCTTTATATATTGGTTATAGAAGCACTCCTTTTATGGAATCTGAAGAATTTTTCCATAGTCCAACAGTATGTTTACCTTCAAGTGGATGGAAAATCTTGGAAAAGTCAAGTTATAAAATCCCTAATGTTTCTTATAGATATAACAATTTTGTTGTTACCAGACTATTAGTTTCAAAGATGGGAAAAAAACAATTGGTCTATTTCTGGTTTCAGACTAAAGATAAAATCTCTCGTAATATATTTGAAAATAGATTTCATTTGACTTTATCTGCATTGAAAAGAGATAATACTTATGACATTACAGTTCATGTTTATACTATCATAAAAGAAAACGAGTCAATAAAAGATGCTCAAAAGCGATTAAATGGTTTTGTGAGAGATTTTGAATCTGAATGGCTAAAATTTTTCAAATCCCAGAAAGTCTTATCTTTTAAATAATATTAAACAAGATTACCATTATGACTGTAGTTTTTACAATTATTATAATTTCTTTTTTTATCACTATATCTATCATTCCAGTTCTTTATAGAATTGCTCTTAAGTACAATCTACTGTTGGACTTGCCGTCTAAAAGAAAGATGCATGAGAGGCCTGTTCCGAGAATTGGCGGGATTGGCATGGCCCTGGCTTTTTTTGTCACTACCTTTATGTGGGTACCAAAAAATGAATTTTTTTATGCCTTTTTAATTGGATGTGGGATAATTGTGTTTTTTGGTGTTTTAGATGACTTGTTCTCTTTAGGGTATAAACCTAAATTTTCAGCTCAAATAATAGCAGCCGTGGTTTTAATAGTGTATGGTAAGGTTAGAATTTTATCTGTTGGAAACATTCTTCCTGAAGATTTCTGTCTTTCTGATTGGTCTAGCTTTTTGTTAACCCTGGTTGTAATTGTAGGTATTACTAATGCCATTAATCTTGCCGATGGTCTGGACGGACTGGCAGGTGGGATTTGTTTGTTGGCATTTTCATGTATCGCTTATCTTGCATATTTAGTTCACATGCCTATTATCTTACTTTTTTGTGCATCCATGATAGGAAGTATTCTGGGTTTTTTGAGATTTAACACATATCCAGCAACCATTTTCATGGGAGATACCGGGAGCCAGTTGCTTGGATTTAGTGGAATAATATTGGCTATAAAGCTCACTCAAGAAAGTATTGCCTTAAGCCCTGTTTTGCCAGCCCTTATTTTTGGAGTTCCTATTCTGGATACCCTCTCAGTAATGACTCAGAGGATGATGGAAAAAAGACCATTATTTAAAGCAGACAAAAACCATTTTCATCATAAATTGATTCGTCTTGGTTTATTTCATACAGAAGCAGTAGTTGTTCTCTATACATTACAATTTTTATTTATTCTTTGGGCTATTATTTTTAGAACATCTTCGTCAATAATAATTTTACTTGGATTTATTATTTTTCTTGTTTTAACGATATTATTTTTTATTTTTGTTGAAAAAAGAGATTATAAACTCGTACGTTTTGAGTTTATAACAAACTTAAAAAGTAAATTAAGAGATATTAGAGAACAGGGATTTTTTATTAAATGGTGTTTTTTTGCCTTAAAAATTTTTCTTCCTGTTTTAATGGTTTTTATTTCTTTTGTGCCTGCAAATATACCAAAATATTTATCTATTGTTGCAACAGCTATAGTAATTTTATTATTAATTAGTATTGGTACTGGAAAGATATTGAATCTTTTACTAAGATTAATAGCATATATGTTTTTTCCTTATTTAATTTTCTTAGGTGAACAAAATAGCTATGTCTTAACTAATCATTCTTTATTAATAGGTTATAACTTATTATTTCTTTTAGTAACTACTTTTTCTGTTCTAACGATAAAACTTACAAGAAGACGTAGTGGATTTTATGTAACCCCAATGGATATTTTAATCTTATTAATTATAACAAGTTTATTTATAATTCCTGCTGATAATATAAATATTCACAAAGTGGGTATGATTGCAGCAAAAAGTCTTATTATACTTTTTGGTTATGAAGTTTTAATAGGAGAACTCAGAAAAGAGAGAAAAGCATTAATTATTTTTATACTTGGAGTTCTTATTGCGATTATAATAAGAGGATTTTGTGCGATTTAACAATCGTGTCAGTAGATAACAGATCACACACAGATAACAGATAACAGTAATCAGTGTCAGTAGATAACAAATTATACTGCTGCCTAAATCAGTCCTACCCTTTGTTGAGAAAAGTATCTATAGACCTAGAAAAGTAAACAAGGAAGAGGGATTATTGATTAATGGTGAGGATAAGTTAATGTTAATATAAAACATATTTGAATTTCAACAGCAACTTGACATAAATATAAACAAAAGGTAAAGTCAAATGAAAATGTAAATAATACTGAGGTGTTAAAATGATAAAAAGGTATATTCTAATAATTACAATTATATTTTGTTTGAGTTTAACAGTTTATTTTCAGGTGGCGTGATTGCCTCTAATGCAAAATCTGAGGTTAAGACACCATTACCTATGGGGTTGTCAAAGGATACTCAATTTATTATTTATTACATGGACAAGCGTTTTGATACCTTGTATCGGGAAATGGATAAACGTTTTGAACAAGTGGATAAACGCTTTGAACAGATTATGAATTTTTTATGGATGTTAACTGGAATTTTTACTACTTTGACTGCAGCGGTGATAGCCTTTGCATTCTGGGATAGGCGCACAATTATTCGTCAGGCTCGATATGAGGCCATTGAAAGAATTGAAAAGGAGGGTCGGCTCCAAAATTTGATAGAAGTTCTCCGAACATTTGCCAAAAAAAATAGTGAATTTGCAGAAATTTTAAAATCTTTTAATCTGTTGTAACACATCCCTATGTCTCAGAAGAGATGGCATTTAAAGTGAGCATAAAAAAGGCACATGCAAATAATGCTCTTCAGCAATTAATTAGTTTGATAGAGAAGAGATGAGAGGTTAGTTTCAGGAAAAGCAGGAGTTGAGGATGCAGTATGATATAGCGTCAAAGGTAATATTGTCACATTGCAGGAAGGCAGTATTGCAAGAGTTGTGTGGGTTGAGGGTAAAGGATGCTGAACTCATAGAGGTACGTCCCCAGGAGACAGCGTCAGTAAGGAGGTCAGATTTTGTTTTAAAGGCCCTGTTTGAAGATGGGACAGAGAAGATGGTGTTACTGGAACTGATAACCGCATGGAAGAAATATTTGCCACTGAGGACACTGGAGACGAGATGTCGTCACTTGCTGGAAGAAGGGCTTGAGATAGAAACAATAATGATAGAATTAAGGCGATGTTACGGAGTAAAGGATTATTATCATGACAATGAGGTTGATTTCAGGTATAAATTGGTAAAGTTGTATGAAATGGAAGCAAAAGAGGTATTGAGAAAGGGAGTTAAATGTTTGTATCCCTTTGTGCCGTTGATGAAGGGAGGCAGTGAGTTGGTAGAAGAGGCAGAGAGGGGGATATATGAGGGAGAAGAAAGTCGTGCATACAAGGCAGATATGTTGACAGGGATGACAATTATGGCGGGTTTGGTATCAGAAGAGATGGCATTAAAATTGTTACAAAGGAGGAGGGATATCATGATAGAGTCAGCAGCATATGAGTTAATAGGTCAGGAAAGGTATGAAGCTGGTATGCAGCAGGGATTGTTGTTGGAGGCCCAGGAGATGTTAGTAAATGCCCTGGAGGAGCGGTTTGAGATAGTGCCGCGGACCATAGTTCGGAAAATCAAGGAGATTAAGGATAGAGAAGTGATAAAGGGTTTGTTCAGGGTGGCCTTGCGAAGTAATTCTTTGGAGGAGTTTGAGAGTAAATTAAAAAGGGCTATGGAATGACGTGCTGAAGCAATTCTCGGCCACATCAATTGTCAGTAAATTTGAGGATTTTCTTTTCAGCGCAGTAGGTTAACACCTAGTATATCCACAAGCAGGACACAACATGCACCCTTCTTGAAAAGTAATCTCTTCTCCACATTCTGGACATACAGGTCTTTTCAAAGAGGGCTCCATTTGAGAATTATTTCTATTTTTCTTTTTCATATAATGATTTTCTAATACCCATGCCACTGCATCTGGAATTGAAAGAAGCAAGCCTTTTTTCTGAAAAACAGGATGTTCTCCTCCAATACCTTTGAGTTGCCTGACTATTTCTTCCACTTCTACTCCAGACCTAAGGGCCAGAGAAACAAGCCTGCCAATTGCCTCTGCTTTGGCTGTAATAGACCTTCCTGACTTTCCAATTGTCGCAAATACTTCAAAGGGCTTACCATCAACTTCATTAACAGTGAGATATAAAGTCCCAAGACCTGTTTTTACCTTTTGGGTAAACCCATAAACCACGTCAGGCCTTTGTCTGACCTTGGATTCTTTCCCTTTATCTCTCTTTAGGTTTAATACCTGAGACGACTTACAGCCGTCCCTAAAAACTGTGACCCCTTTTACTCCAAGTTTATAAGCCTCTAAATAAATTTCTTTAACGTCCTCTATAGTTGCGCTATTAGGCAAGTTAACAGTCTTAGATACTGCATTGTCAGTGTATTTTTGAAAGGCAGCCTGCATCTTTAGATGGTACATGGGTTCTATATCGTGGGCCACTACAAATATCCTTTTTAGCTCATCTGGAATATAGTCTAGGTGCTGGATACTTCCATTCTCAAGGATATCTTCTATTAATTCTTCTGAATATAGACCAAATTTTTCAAATGTTTCTTTAAAAACCCTATTCACCTCCAACAGCTTTTCCCCATCCATCACATGCCTATAAAAGCAAAGGGAAAAAACAGGTTCTATTCCAGATGAACATTCTGCTATTATTGACAATGTCCCTGTTGGGGCAATTGTGGTTGTAGTTGCGTTTCTATAAGGTCCTTCCCCTCTTAATTTATAAATAGATTCCTCATAAGCAGGAAATGGACCACGTTCTTCAGCAAGCTTTATTGAAGCAGCTTTTGATTCCTTCTCAATAAAGGACATAATCTTTTCAGCAAGCTTTATTGCTTCTTCACTATTATAAGGGATCCCCATTTTAAAAAGCAAATCTGCCCATCCCATTATGCCAAGTCCAATCTTTCTATTTAACCGTACCTTTTCATCAATTTTATCAATGGGATATTTAGATAAGTCAATTACATTATCTAAAAAGCGAACACAAAGATGTACCACCTCTTTTAAGCGCTTAAAGTCAATTTTTTCATCGGTGTCTTCTGTATAAAAGTTGCTTAAATTTATAGATCCCAGATTACATGCTTCATATGGCAAAAGTGGCTGCTCACCACAAGGGTTAGTGCTCTCAATCTCCCCTTGGGAGGGTGTGGGGTTGTCCTTGTTTATCCTGTCTAAAAAAATTATCCCAGGATCACCACTTTGCCAGGCCTTCTTAACCAAAAGGTCAAAAACATCTCTTGCCCTGAGTTCTCCCTTTTTCTCTCCAGTATGAGGAGCGATTAAAGAATAGGTCTTGTCCGAAAGAACCGCTTCCATAAATTCTTCAGTAAGGGCAACTGATAGATTGAAGTTATTAAGTTCTCCTTCCTTTTCTTTAGCCCTGATAAATTCAAGAATATCAGGATGATCCACACGAAGTATGCCCATATTGGCACCTCGTCTGGTGCCTCCTTGCTTTACCTGTTCTGTTGCTGTGTTGAATATTTTTAAAAATGAAACTGGACCAGAAGCAATTCCTCCTGTTGATCCAACTCTACTATTTTTGGGTCTTAATCTTGAAAAAGAAAAGCCCGTGCCACCTCCAGATTTATGAATAAGTGCAGCATATTTTATGGCATCGAAAATTCCCTCCATGGAGTCTTCAACTGGCAGGACAAAACAAGCAGCAAGCTGGCCTAACTTTGTGCCAGCATTCATAAGGGTTGGAGAATTGGGCAAAAAATCTTTGCAAACCATGAGATTATAAAACTTAACAGCCAGATCATCAGGAGAATAAGGAGATTTTTTGTACCTGGCTTCTATCTCAGCAACACTCTTTGCCACTCGCCAAAACATCTCCTCTATGGTCTCAATGGGTTTTCCATCTGGACCTTTTCTCAAGTATCTCTTTTCTAAAACTATCTTTGCATTTTCACTAAATAACATTGTAGCAATATTTTTTTTCTTATTTAATATCATTTTGTGTGTAGTCATAATATTAACTTTTTTAACAGAGTTAAAAGAATTGAACGGAAATAGATTATTGTTACATTTCAAAACTGACTTCTACAACTACGTTACCACCAGTATTTACACTAAAGGGGATGGCAAGTATTGGTGCATCCTTGATGTGATCTAGCTTTTTACCTTTACCAATGATAACTTTAGGAGTTCCTGCCTGGAACTTCATACCCTGTTCAGATAGCTGGATCCTTGCCTGTCCAGAGATCATGTTTGTAAGCTCACCAACTGCATCTGCGATATCATCATTAATCTCAGTATAATTCTCAAAAAGCATATTATTTACAATTGTTAAAACAGCATCCTTTGTCAAAGTGAGAGAAATAACCCCATTCATATAGCCAGAAATCTCCAAAATACCAGTAACATCACCTATAGCTGTTCTATGTTTATTTATATATGGCCTCTCAGGTTTAACCTTTACATTGGCCATTGTCTCTAGCACATTAATCACGGCACTTAAAAATGGATTAATAAAATTAACATCATAACTTCTGGGCATAATTATCCATACTACTTTATTGAAAAACTTTATCAAAAAAATCTATAAACAACACCGCATCAAAAGAACATACTACGTCAAAGCACTGAGTAAGTCATTTAACAATTTATTGTGTTTCAAAACAATTGGCTTTAACTTCTCTACTGGAAAATTCAACTTGTCAAAGACATTCTCGTCCATTCCAGGCACCACAAAAGTATTTCCATAAGATATTCCCACTGCATTGGCTAGGTTGTCCGCTAGTTGCACAATTGCAGCACCTGTCTCAAACGATGCCTCTGCTGGGTTATGATGGTTGGAAACAATATCATTAATCGTGTTTGGGAACTGCCAACTATTCATGAGCAACTTACTAATATCAGTGTGGGTAAATCCAAGGACATATTCTTCGGCTTCCATCATGGGAACCATATTCTCTCTGGCAAACACCAGGGTCTCTACTGACGAATAAGGCATATTTTTAAACAAGATCAATTTTCCCACATCGTGAAGTAAACCAGCTGTAAACAAGACCTCGTCATTTACATCTCTATAGTTAGAAGCGATAATTTTCGCAAAAATAGCACAGCTTAAAGAATGCTTCCAAAAGGTCTGCATATCCATTAGCTCCGGTGGGATATCCTTAAAATATCTTATAGCTGAAATCCCCAACACCAAATTCGATAACTCCTCCTCCCCAACTAAACTAACTGCCCTCTCTACAGAATCCACTTTTTGAGTCAAACCAAATAAAGGACTATTCACTAATTTTAGGAGTTTTGTTGTCAGGGCCACATCAGAACTCACCACTTCAGCAATATCCTTTGCTGAACTAGATGGGTTCTCCAACACTTTTTTTAGCCTAAAATACACGTCAGGAAATGACGCCAAAGATAATTCATGTTTCACAATGTCTTCAGGGCCCCCCATATCCTTTAAGAAAAGATCCCTCATCCTTTCAACACTTTTTGCCCTAATATAATCTTCACAAGGAAGCTCCCAGCCTTTTTTAAGAGCATCAAATATTAACTCGACAATTATATTAAATAATTCAACAAATAATTTATTATCAGGATTTACATACATGAAAAATTTAAAAGCATATTCTTGTGCCACTGTTTGCAGTATACTTTGTTCAGACTCCTCACTTCTTGCTGTGACATATATGTAATCGATCCCTGCATCCTCTAAAACTTTTTTCTCCTCTTCCCCTAACTCTGTTCCCTCAGGTAAAAGCTCAGATCCATCTAATCCCTGAACAGGCTTTGCTAGTATCATTCCAGGAACAATATATTCAACACAAATTTTTTTCACTACCATCCCCCCTATATTACTTACAGATTTTTCTGATACACAATACCACCAGGTTTTATTTGTGGCTTGAATAATTTAGTTATTCTATGAATACTTTCTGAATAACCCAAAAAAAGATACCCATCATCCTTTAAATTCTCATAAAAATGGGAAAGAACCTTTTTCTTAACTGCATCATCAAAATAAATAATTACGTTTCTACAAAATATTATATCGCTTTTGGGTATTTTTTTTACGTCTCTTGGATCTGCCAGATTGATTAATTGAAAATTTACCAGTTTCTGCACCTTTGGATGGATCTTGTATCCTTCTTTTGTCACTGTAAAATATTTCTTTTTAATATTCTCAGGGGTAGTCCTCAAAGAATACTCATTGTAAATCCCTTTCCTTGCCTTAAAGAGCATCGCTGGCGAAAGGTCATTTGCGTAAATCCTTATATTCCAACCAATAATAGATACCTTTAAAACCTCATGGAGTATAATTCCTAGGGTATAAGGTTCCTCACCACTGGAACACCCAGCAGACCATATAGTAAGAGATTTAGAGCCCTGGTCCTGCCTTTTTTTTAACATTTCTGGCAGAATTATGTTCTTAAAAAGAGTCAGTTGTTTTATATCACGAAAAAAACAGGTCTCATTTATAGTAATCAACTCACATAATTTTTTAAATTCTGTTTCTTTTTTAGGGGAAAATTTTAAATACTTTATGTAGTCTGAATATGTTTTTATATTTAATTCATTAAGTCTTTTCCCCAATTTATTTTCAATTAAGTATTTTCGTCTGGGAGGAATTGATATGCCTGTTTTTTCATATATAAAACCAGTTAACTGTTTAAACTCTTCATTTGATAACTTTGGTGTTTTTCTAAGAGATAGGTTTCTCATTGAAAGAGTTATTGCCATACTATTAATCCCGCCTCCTTATAAATTTTGTGTACTGTCATAACAGTAATAACTTCTAACAAATGAACAAGAAAAATTCAACAATCATTTCTAGCATTAATCAAAAACTCTCTCTAACCAGAACAAAAACTTGATTTTTTTTTATAATAGCCCTAGAGTACATAAAGTTTTTCAACAGGAACAAGTACTGGAGGAGATAGAATGGTTGATCCTGACAGTCGAAGATCAAGAGCTATAATCAAAAACATAACAGGACATATCACCAGGCCTTTATAGATGTGAGATAAATAAAAGTCCCATCTCCAGGGCCTGGGGATAGGTCCTGGGTTTCCTGGAGGTGGACCATGACCAAAAATCCTCTGTTAGTCCCAGAAATCAAAGAATTTTTAAAAAAAAATAACACTGAAGCAATAAAGGAATTTTGCAGTAGCACCCATCCTGGCTTAGTTGCTGAATTTATTTCCCCCTTATCTCCCAAAGAAATCTGGAATGTCCTAAAAATCTTAGATCCTGATCTTAGGGCTGAAATATTCAGTCATCTTGATTTAGACCTACAAATAAAATTGACCCAGAATCTATCACGACAAGAATTGGCTCAATTAATATCTGAGATGTCTCCAGACGATAGGGTTGATTTGTTAAAAAAACTTCCAGAAGATCTCAGGGAAAATCTCTTGCCTGCAATTGCACAGGCAGAAAGAGAAGATATAAGAAAACTCTCATCTTATCCTGAAGGCACTGCAGGGTCAGTGATGACTTCTGATTATGCCACCTTGCCACCAAATATTACTGCTAAGGAGGCTATTGAGAGACTCAGGAGGGAAGCGCCAGATAAAGAGACTATTTATTATTGTTACGTAGTTGATGATGAAAGACGCCTCCTTGGTTTTGTGTCATTAAAAGACTTGATACTTGCAAGACCAGATACATTAATTAAAGACATCATGAATAGGGATTTGATTTATGCCCACGTATTAGACGACCAGGAAGAGGTTGCAAGAAAAATACAAAAATATGATCTCATTGCGCTTCCTGTTGTAAATGGAAATAATGCCCTTGTTGGCATTATTACCTACGACGACGCAATGGACATAATTACACAGGAACATACTGAAGACATGGAAAAATTAATGGCTATTGCAGGTGAACATGAGGCAGCAGCATATATGAAAACACCAGTTATTGAGCACTTTAAAAATAGATGTGGATGGCTTATTTTTTTGGCGCTTTTAGGTTTTATATCTGGATTTGTTGTGGAAAGATTTGAACACGTAATTATGCAATTTACCATTTTGGCTACCTTTATGCCAATGCTGGCGGATACTGGTGGAAACACAGGCAGCCAATCGGCAACTTTAGTCATTAGGGCCCTGGCGCTAGGAGAAATAACCCCCAGAGATTTTTTAAAGGTTTTGCATAAAGAATTTAACATATCTCTCCTCCTTGGTGTAATACTTGCGTTAGTGGCACTTGTCAGGGTATATTTCTATGCGCTTACAAATCCAACTCAGCATATACCGCTATCAAAAATAGGATTAGCAGTAAGCGTTGCCCTGGCATTGCAGGTAATTACATCTACGCTTATAGGAGCTCTACTTCCTTTGTTAGCTGCAAAATTCAAAAAAGACCCAGCAGTAATAGCAAGTCCTGCACTTACTACCATAGTGGACATAACAGGCCTTTTTATTTTCTTTACAACAGCCAAAACCATATTGGGAATATAACTATGCCAAAACTTACTATATTTCCATACGATAAGGTTAAATACAATTTATTAATCACCACATTGGAAAAAAGTAATCATGTGACTGTAAAAAAAATAGATAGATTCCCAGAAGTGATTCTGGAAATCTTTTCTAGAAGCAAACATGAAAAAACAACCCAGGCCCTAATAGCTGAGCTAAAAATCTCATTTGGAGATATAATTGTAAGCACCAAGGGACTTAGCTTAATAGAAGAAGTGACCCAAAATTTAATGACACAAAAACTCACTATATCTGTTGCTGAAAGCTGCACTGGCGGACTTATCTCCCACTTACTTACCCAGGTCTCTGGTAGTTCAAACTATTTTATGTTAGGAGCAGTAACTTACTCAAATGAAGCAAAGATAAAGATTCTAGGTGTTCCAGAAAAAATTATAAAAAATTTTGGTGCAGTACACGAAGAAACAGCAAAATTTATGGCCCATTGTATAAGGGAAAAATTAAATACGCACATTGGCCTGGCAACTACTGGCATTGCAGGACCAACTGGTGGTAGTTCTGAGAAACCAGTTGGCACATTATGTGTAGCTATAGCCTGGCATAATAATATAAAATCCAAAAGATATACATTTGATTGCGGGACGAGAGATAAAAACAAAATATTTTTTGTATATCTTGCCTTAAATCTTTTAAGACTTGAAATTATTAGACACAAGACAGACCAAAACACATAACTATTACTTTTGGCTCAATTTTTTATAATATAAAACCATATGTAGCAAAATTTATGATCCAAATTATTCCTTTCAAATTTCCTGGGATATCAAAAGTAAAATGTGTTTTTACAACAAGAAAGGGAGGTTATAGTAGAGGAAGGTTCTCATCAGCCAACCTCTCCTTTGATGTTGGAGACGATATAACTTCTGTCAAAAAAAATAGAGAGGATATAGAAAAACAGCTCAAGATAAATAAATTAATCGAGCTAAAGCAAGTACATGGAAGCAAACTTATATGCTTAGATAATACAAAAGATTTAGAGCAGTTCTCCCTTGAAGGAGATGCAGTCATCACATCTAAAAAAAATTTGGCTCTTATGATAAAGACAGCAGATTGCCAGCCAATACTGGTATGCGATAAAACAGGTAGTGCTATTGGTGGATTTCATGTGGGTTGGCGAGCAAATAGGGGCGAATTTATTAAACAATGGATAGATGCTTTTTGCAACCAATATAATCTCAATCCTGACCATGTTGTTGCAATAAGGGGTCCTAGTCTTTGCCCTGAACACAGTGAATTCGATAACTTTAATAACGAATTTCCAAATAAATTTAAAAAATATTTTAATCCAGAAACAAAAAAATTAAACTTATGGGATATAACCTATGATCAATTAAGAGAATCAGGTCTACCAGAGAAAAATATTTATAGGCTTGATTTATGTACATATTGCCTGGATGAATTATTCTACTCATATAGAAGGGAAAAAGTTTGTGGTAGACAGGGGAGCATTATTTGGATATCCAATGGTAATGGAATTTAATCATTATAATATTTAATTGACAAAATTGATATTATGCCCTATTTTGAGTGTTAAATATGAGGAACATTATTAATCTTTTCTATCAAAATTTAGGTAGAAATAAAGCAGGAGGAAGATATGCTAACTTTAACAGAAGATGCAAGAGAACTACTAGATCAGCACTTTGAAAACAAAAAGGAAATACCATCCATCAGGGTGTATCTGGCACCTGGCTGAGGTGGGGGGCAATTAAATCTTGCTCTGGATGAGCAAAGGGAAAATGATGAAGTATTTGTGTTTGAACCTTACACATTTATAATTGACAAAAATCTCCTGGAATCAGTAGCTCCAGTAGAGATTGACGGTAGTCCATGGGGGTTTAGAGTTTTATCTAAATTATCATCTCAGCAAAATGATGGATGTGCATCTTGTAGCAGTTGCGGATAAAATAAAAATAACTTGATTGTAAAACAAGGCCGAAACTTAAAATTGGTTTCGGCCTTTTTTATGTCCAAACTAAGAGGTAAATCAATGAGCAGTGTTTTTGAAGTATTACACACAGATGGTGACGCCAGAGTTGGAAGATTAAAAACCAGACACGGTATAGTAAATACTCCCATATTTATGCCAGTTGGAACCAGGGCATCTATCAAGGCCTTATCCTCCCACGATGTGTATTCAATTGGAGCAGAGATAATTCTCTCAAACACGTATCATCTTTATCTCAGACCCGGAGACAAGTTAATAAAGGAATTAGGCGGCCTCCACAAATTTATGAATTGGCACAGACCTATTCTCACAGACAGCGGGGGATTCCAGGTTTTTAGCTTATCCGCTTTAAGAGAAATTACAGAAAAAGGAGTTGTTTTCAGATCCCACATAGATGGCTCAAAACACCTATTTACCCCAGAAAATGTAATTGAAATTCAAAAAAATCTAGGAACTGACATAATGATGGTCTTAGATGAATGTGTACCCTATGGGGCTGACTACAATTATACAAAAAAATCACTAGAACTTACCACTAAATGGGCGCATAGGGCATATATCTCCAGAGATGACACATCAAAACTGCTATTTGGAATAGTTCAGGGTGGCTTCTTTAGAGAATTAAGACAGGAGAGTGCCAAACAAATAATTGAAATACCCTTTGATGGCTATGCAATTGGCGGCTTAAGTGTAGGAGAACCCAAGGAAATAATGTTTGAGATGCTTAAGATAACTACTCCCCTTCTCCCCTGGAAAAAACCCAGATACCTAATGGGTGTGGGCAAACCAATGGATATTATAAATGCAATTGAACTTGGAGTTGATATGTTTGATTGCGTCCTACCAACAAGAAATGCAAGAAACGGTACCCTTTATACCTCCCTTGGGAAAATAAATATAAAGAAGAAAGAATTTAAAAAAGACGATTCTCCCTTAGATCCACACTGCAATTGCTACACCTGCAAAAATTTTTCAAAGGCCTATCTAAGACACCTATATACTACTAAGGAATTACTATCATATAGATTAAACACCATTCACAATCTAGCATTCTATCTAAACCTTGTAAAAGAGGCACGCCTGGCCATTAAACAAAAAAAGTTTTCTGCTTTTAAGGACAAATTTTTAAATATATTTGGCAAGGAATAAGATTTTCTTTTTTTTACTGGGTCTTGTGAGAAACTTCATCCTTTCTAAGCCTATAAGAAATAGGTATAATTTCTTTTGAAGTTTTGAAGACCTCTTTAGGTTTTATATCTTTTAGTGCAATTGGCAACACCTCATCCATATGTTCCACTTCTATTATCTCTAAATCCTTTAAAATAGTGTTTGGAACTTCCTTCAAATCCTTACTGTTTTCTTTAGGGATAATAACCTTTGAAACCATACCCCTGTGGGCTGCAAGCAATTTTTCTCTAAGTCCACCAATTGGCAAAATCCTACCACGGAGGGTTATTTCTCCAGTCATTGCAACATCATTATTAACAGGGATATTAAGCAGTGCTGAAACAAGAGCAGTTGCCATAGTTATGCCTGCTGATGGACCATCCTTTGGAGTCGCACCTTCAGGGACATGGATATGAATATCAACGTCTTTGTAAAAGTCCTGCTTGAGCCCCAGTAATTCAGATCGGGTCCTCACATAGCTAAATGCTGCTTTTGCAGATTCCTGCATCACTTCGCCTATTTTCCCTGTTATTTCTATCTTGCCAGTCCCATCCATAATTGCCACTTCTATCATCAAGAGCTCTCCGCCCAACTCGGTCCATGCCAAACCAGTAGCCAGTCCAACCTGTGCCTTTTCTTCTTTTTCTCCATATCTAAACCTGGGAACACCAAGATATGTTGGGATTGAAGCTTTGGTCACTGTAATTTTTTTCTCTAAATCCTTACCTTCCACTAATTTTTTGGCCACCTTTCTGCAGACTGAAGCGATTTCCCTCTCAAGATTTCTTACTCCTGCTTCCCTTGTATATCTCCTGATAATTTCAATAACTGCACCATCGGAAAAGGTTACATTTTTATCTTTTATACCATGTCTCTCCATTTGTTTTGGAATTAAAAAATATTTGGAAATCTTTACCTTTTCATCTTCCAGATATCCAGGGAGATGAATTATCTCCATCCTGTCCCTAAGTGCCCAGGGGATAGTCTGTAAGGTATTTGCAGTTGTTATAAAAAAGACATTTGATAGATCATAGTTTAAGTCCAGATAATGGTCATTAAAGGCATAGTTTTGTTCTGGGTCTAAAACCTCAAGCAAGGCGGCTGATGGATCACCCCTAAAATCTGTGGACATTTTATCTACTTCATCTAAACACATCACAGGATTATTATATTTCTTTTTTCTCAAAGAAAGTATTATCTTTCCAGGTAAGGCACCAACATAAGTTCTCCTATGTCCTCGAATCTCAGCCTCGTCCCTCACGCCTCCAAGGGATATCCTCACAAAGTCCCTATCCATTGCCCTTGCAATGGACCTGGCCAAAGAGGTCTTTCCAACGCCAGGAGGGCCAACAAAACACAAGATAGGACCTTTCACCTTGTCCACTAATTTTTGAACTGCCAGATATTCTAAAATCCTCTCTTTTGGTTTTTCAAGTCCATAATGGTCTTCATCAAGTATCTTAGCCGCTTGTTCTATATCGATCTCCGTTGCCTTGATCTCATCCCAAGGCAAATCCAAGATACAATCAACGTAATTCCTAACAACTGTGTATTCTGCAGAAGAAGGAGGCATTTGTTTGAGTTTCTTTATCTCTGCCAGGGCCTTTTCTTTTGCCTCTTCAGGCATGTTCTTTTCTTCGAGCTGCTGAATTAAAGATTCAACCTCTTCAAATGGATCTTCTTCCAACCCCATTTCTTTGTGGATTGCCTTTAATTGCTCATTTAAATAGTAATTCTTCTGGTTCACTTCTATTTGTTGTCTTACTCTGTCATTTATCTTGGCCTCAATTTCTAAATATTCTATTTCTCCTACTAAAAAGCCATATACCAATTCTAATCTCTTTACTGGATCTAGTTCCTCCAATATTTCTTGTTTTTTTTCAAAGCCAACCCTTAAATGGGGAATAATTGCATCAGCCAATTTACCAGCATCACGGATATCTAACATCAACTTTAGGGCATCTTTAGCAATTCTCCTCGAAGCTCTGACGAACTTTTTTAAGGCATCTTTAGTAAGTCTAATTAAAGTCTCTACTTCATCTGAAGGAGACTCTATATCCTCCAGAACATCAATACTCACAATTGGAAACTTTCCTGATTTATCAAACAATGGATCCTCAGCTTTCCACCTAGCCCTTTTTATTCCTTCGAAAAGCACTTTTATAGTTCCATCTGGGAGCCTCAAGAGTTGAAGTATCTTTGCAACTATCCCGATTTCATATAGCTCTTGTTTTTGGGGAATTTCAATCTCAGGATTTTTCTGAGTTACCAAAAAAATCCATCTATCAAATTCATTTAGAGACTTCTCTACTGCCTTTATAGAGCTAACTCTCCCAACATAAAGGGGCATAATTGCACCTGGAAATATCACTACATCCCTCAAGGTCATTAGTGGTAGTTCGCTATATTTTATTTCTTTATCCAATTCATGCACTATTTCACTCATCAGGTAAGTTCCTCCTCAGGGACAATTTATCCTTTTTAAGCAGTTTTTATTTCTTTATTCTTATCATAAAATAAAAGAGGATCTTTCCCATCCTCAATTACAGAGGTATTTACAATGCATTCTTTTACCCCATTTAAAGAAGGAAGCTTATACATAATATCCATCATAACAGATTCCATTATATTCCTGAGCCCTCTAGCTCCTGTCCTTCTTTCCATGGCCTTTTTTGCAATTGACTTTAAAGCCCCATTAGTAAAGGTAAGTTTAACACCTTCTAATTCAAACAACTTTTCATACTGTTTCACAAGGGCATTTTTAGGCTCAGTCAATATCCTAATCAAATCATTTTCTTGCAACTCATCTAGGGCCGCTATAACAGGAACTCTGCCAACAAATTCAGGGATCATACCAAACTTTATCAAATCCTCTGGCTGACACTCCCTTAAAATCTCGCCTATTTTCTTCTCCTTTTTACGGGAAATATTTGCACCAAAGCCCATTGATTTTCCCTGAAGCCTCCTCTCAATGATCTTATCCAGCCCAATAAACGCACCACCCATAATAAAGAGGATATTTGTTGTATCTAGACGAATATATTCCTGTTGGGGGTGTTTCCTCCCTCCCTTTGGTGGGATATTTGCCATTGTACCCTCAATTATTTTAAGCAATGCCTGCTGCACACCCTCACCAGATACATCTCTTGTAATGGAAGCACTATCTGACTTTCTTGAAATCTTGTCTATTTCATCTATATACACTATACCCTTAGAGGCTGCTTCAATGTCATACTCTGCATTTTGTAAAAGTTGCACTAAGATATTTTCCACATCTTCTCCAACGTATCCAGCCTCAGTGAGTGTTGTGGCGTCAGCAATAACAAATGGAACGTTTAAAATATTTGCCAGAGTCCTTGCAAGCAAGGTCTTACCTGTACCTGTTGGGCCGAGCAGCAAAATATTACTTTTGTCCAATTGCACATCATTGGCTGAGATGGCTTCCTGATAATAAATTCTCTTGTAGTGGTTATAAACAGCTACAGAAAGTATCTTTTTGGCCTGCTCTTGACCAATTACATATTCATCTAAAATCCTCTTTATTTCCTTAGGTGGAATTAATTGACCTTCCTCAATTTCATCACTGATCTTATCCTGAGTTAAAATCTCATTGCAAAGGGCCACACATTCATCACAAATAAATACATCAGGTCCTGCAATCAACCTCTGGACCTGATCTTGATCCTTACCACAAAATGAACACCTAAATCTCGTGGTATTATCCATGTTTTTGTTTTTTCCCATAACTCACCTTCTTCAAACCATATAATATATTGGTTAGTGGTATACTGGTTAGTGGTACAGTGGTTAGTGGTTTTTCACCAATACACCAATAACCGTGATTCGTAATTCGTGATTCGTGAACAGGAAAAAGGAATGAACCAATATACCAATACACTAATACACCAATATACCAATACACCAATATACCACACTTGTTACTGTCTCTTTGTCAAAATTTTATCAATAACTCCATAGGACAAGGCCTCTTCTGGTCCCATGAAATAATCCCTGTCTGTATCTTGTTCTATCTTCTTTATGTCATTTCCCGTGTGTTTGGCCAGTATATCGTTTAAAATCCCTTTTAGTCTAATAATCTCTTTTGCCTGAATGTCAATGTCAGAGGCCTGTCCCTGAAACCCACCCATGGGCTGGTGTAAAAGTATTCGACTATGGGGCAGAGCATATCTCATTCCAGCTTCTCCAGCGGCCAGCAGCACAGCAGCCATACTTGCAGCCTGTCCAAGGCATAAAGTGGCCACTGGGGCAGTTATATACTGCATTGTGTCGTATATGGCCAAACCAGCTGTAACAGAACCACCAGGTGAATTTATATAAAAATTTATCTCCTTTTCTGGGTCCTCAGACTCCAAAAACAGAAGTTGTGCACAAACTAAATTTGCTACATGGTCATCAATAGCAGTTCCTAACAAAACTATCCGATCTTTAAGCAATCTTGAATAGATATCATAGGCCCTTTCCCCTCTTCCAGTTGTCTCAATTACTATTGGAACGTTCATATTGCACCTCTTAAAAAAAATTTTTTATTAGTTTGCCTTAAATACATACAAAACACAACTAAAATATATGGTGTATCTAGTTTTGATTATATTAGAACAGGGCAAAAATTTTTAAACTAGGGGAAAGATTTGGTCTTTCCCCTGGTTTTCTTGAGTGGATTTAATTATAGGGCAGGGAAATATTAAGATTATTCTTCCTTGTCTGCAGAGCTATCCTCTTCCCCTTTATTTTCAGAAGACTCTTTGTCTTCAGTATCTTCTTCATATTCTATCTCGGCATATTCATAGACCTTTTCCATGGCCTTATCTGCCAAGATACTATCCCTTAAGGCAAACATCAAATTGTTTTTAATGTAAAATTCACGAAGTATCTGGGGATCCAAACCCATTTGATAAGCAGTCATAGCAATTTTTTGTTCTACTTCCTCATTTGTAACTGTTAATTCTTCTTTCTCTGCTATTTCAAGCAATATAAGTTGAGATTTGACTATTAATTCTGCTTCAGGTCTAAATTTTTCTTTAAGCTCTTCTTCTGAGCCAAGGGTATCAGGATCTTTACCCTGTCTTTCCAATTTGTCTCTTTCCTTTTCCACCATACTCTGAATTTGTTTTTCCACTAACGAATCTGGTAATACAACGTCCACCTTTTCCACTATCTCGTCTAACAGCTTTTTCTGGGCAAAGGACTTTTCTATATCTTCAATATTTCTCTTCAAATTCTTGGCCACTGTCTCCCTTAACTCTTCTACAGAACTCATACCAAATTTGCTCAAAAATTCTTCATCCAATTCAGGAAGCACCTTCTCCTTTATAGAATGTAGCTCTACTTCCGCTCTAATCTTTTTACCTGCAAGAGACTTATTCAGAAAATCCTCAGGGAATGTTATCTCACCTTGATTTTTTCCACCAGGCACAAGGTCAGCTATTAATTTTTCAAAATCCTCAAGTGCATCACCTACACCATAGAAAAATTCAAAAAAGTCCTGGCTAACATCTTCTAGAAATTTGTCACCATCATACAACTTAAAGCTCACCACCACTTTATCGCCCTTTTGAGGGGTCCTGTCCTCTTTAACTACCTCATATTTGGCATATTGATTTCTCAAATTTTCTATAGCTCTATCTACCTGCTCATCTTTTATCTCAACCTTTTTTTGTTTAACTTTTAGGCCATGATACTCGGGAAGTTCAATCTCAGGCTTTATCTCAAAGGTAAATGAGTAGTTAAAATCCCCACCCCTCTTAAATTCTTCAGAAGGATCAAGGTTTAATTCTGATACAGGACGTAAGTTGAGTTCTCCTAAAATTTCATTGAAATGCACATTTAATAGATCTGTTTCCGCCTGCTTATATATATCATCCTTAAACCTGCTTTCCACAATGTACGAAGGCACTTTACCCTTTCTAAAACCTGACAATTTAAGGTCCTTTTTAAACATGGCTACTGCAGCGTCTATAGCAGCATTTACTTCCTCTGCAGGAACCTTTACCACTACCTTTCTCTTAACAGGGGATAATTCTTCAACATTATATTCCATGCACTAACTCCTCCTAAATAAAAATATAAAAAAAGACCTTTCAGAGACCCCCTCTGAAAAGTCTTATAAACATGCGAGAGGGGAGACTCGAACTCCCACGGCCTAAATTTGGCCACTGGATCCTAAGTCCAGTGCGTCTACCAGTTCCGCCACTCTCGCTTACTAATATATACACACCAGACATGCAAAAGATAATATCCATTAACCTACATGTCAACACAAAAGTCATTATAGAACACAATGACAATGTGGTTATTTTTAACATATTGCCATATCTTTTAGCCGATTTTTTAAATTTGTATACCTATGTTCTTTGTTTACATCCTTTAATGCTATGGCCATGGCCTTTCTACTTCCAAAAATCACAGCCAACTTTTTCGCCCTGGTCAGGGCCGTGTATACAAGATTTTTGTGGAGCATAATATAGTGTTGTACCATAACAGGAAAAAGCACAACAGGATATTCACTTCCCTGAGATTTATGAATGCTAATGCAATATGCCAGGGATATTTCATCTAGCTCTGATTGGTTGTATAAAACATCCCGGCCATCAAAATCTATAATGAGCTCTCCAGACTCCAGATCAACTTCTCTTATAATCCCTAAATCCCCATTAAACACCTCTTTTTCATAATTGTTTTTTGTTTGTATTACTCTATCCCCTAATCTAAAGCCCTTTAAAACATAGGTTTTAGCTTTGTTTGAAGAATTCAGGGTATCTTGCAAGAGCTTGTTTAAGGCTGCAGTTCCAATATCCCCTTTGTGCATAGGGGTTAGCACCTGGACTTCTTTCATGGGATCAAATCCATATACCTTGGGTATCCTCTGGCTAACCATATGGATAATTAGTTGTTGTACTTTTTTGGGATCTTCTTCCTCTACCCAGAAAAAATCTGCCTCAGGTGGCTCTTTTTTGCTCCTGACTGGAAATTTTCCCTGATTTATCCTGTGGGCATTTACGACAATCATAGATTTTTTTGCCTGCCTATATATTTTTGAGAGCCCTTTTGTAGGAATAACCTGAGATTCAATTAAATCTTTGAGTACATTTCCAGGTCCAACAGAAGGAAGCTGATTAACGTCTCCAATTAATATGAGCTTGCAGGTCAGGGGAAGTGCCCTTAGTAAATTTACAAACAAATGACAATCAACCATAGAAACTTCATCAAGGATCAATGCATTTATTTTTATTTTTTTATCTTCTCTGTATTGAAATTCACCTCCTGGACCAAAACCAAGCATGCGATGAATTGTTGAGGCAAAAAGACCAGTTGCCTCCTGTAGCCTTTTTGCCGCTCTACCAGTTGGAGCTGCTAGTTTTATTTTTAGTCCCATTTTTTTTAAAATATGACCAATGAAACGTGTAATGGTGGTTTTACCAGTACCAGGTCCGCCAGTTATAATAAAAACCTGGTTCAAACAGGCACCAAGTATGGCTTCTCTTTGCTCCTCTGAAAGAGAAATATTATATCTTTTTTCAAAATCATTTATATAACCACTTATCTTCTCGGAATCTTCTGCTTGATGAGTAGCGCAACTCATTATACCTTTTAGTCTCGATGCAATCTCCACTTCCCATTTATAAAAATGTCTTAAATATACTGCGTCTTTTATGTTTTCATCAATATCTTCAATATATATTCTCTTTTTTTCTAACAGCAACCTAATTGCGTCTTCCACTAATTTCGTATCTTCCAGGTTGAGTAGTTTCATAACGTGAGAGATGAGCCCCTCCTTTGGATAAAACACATGCCCCTTTTCACTCAAAGAAAATAATGCATACACAATTGCTGCTTCAATTCTCTCTATGGAATATTCTGAAAAACCCAATTTCAAAGCTATCTTATCTGCACTTTTAAACCCAATCCCTTTTACCTCATAGGCCAGATCATAGGGTTTTTCCCTAATGGTCTTAAGAGAATCTTTCCCATATGTCCTGTATATTCTAACTGCAAAAGATGGTGGGATAGCGTGTTCTTGGAGAAATAAGATAACGTTTCTTATTTCTTTTTGCTCATCCCAGGAAGATACGATCTTTTCAAGGGTCTTTTTACCGATCCCAGGCACCTCTAACAACTTATCAGGGGACTCATCCAGTACCTTTAACGCATTATTACCAAAGTGTTTAATCATTCGTTCTGCTAAAACAGGACCAATCCCCTTAACCAAGCCAGAGCTTAAGTATCTTTTAATACCAACAATGGTTGCTGGAAGATTTTGCACACAGGATACTATATTAAATTGCCTTCCAAATTTGGGATGAAATTTCCAATTCCCTTCAAGGGATAACTCAGTCCCAGGAGCAATGGCGCCAATGTTTCCAACCACAGTAATCAGTCCTGGCTCTTGTTTTGATTTCAACCTGGCTACAGTAAAATGAGTTTCAGGATCCGTATAAACTACTGAAACAACTTCACCTTTTAAAGTATCCATTATAATTTTTGTCTATAACATATAGATTGTTTTAGGGTTTCCCCATCAACATACTTTAAATCACATCCAACTGGTATGCCCTGGGCAAGACGAGTTACGCGCACATTGAAATTCCCTTTAGAAATAAAATCAGACAAAAAACTCTCTGTCATTTCAGCCTCTCTCGTGGACCCAAGGGCCAAGATAACTTCTTTTATTTTACCAGAACTCAGACGTTTTTTTAAAAGCTCTATCCTTAAATTTGAAGACATCTTCCCATCCAAAGGAGAAATTAATCCTCCTAACACCAGATAAGTCCCTTTAAATAACTTGGTTTTTTCAATGAGCATGAGCCCGTCCCAATCTGGAACAACACAAAGAAAGGATGCATCCCTACCTGGGTCTGAACAAATCTCGCAAGGACTATTGTTGCAATATGCACCGCAAGTCTCACAAATCTTAAGTTTATCCCTTAATTCAAAAACATCCCTACCAAAGGACTGTACCTTTTCTCTTGGAATTTCCAAAAGATGTAAAGCAATTCTCATGGCAGATTTAGGTCCAAGTCCTGGCAGGGATGCAAAATGCTCCACTACTTTTTTTAAAGGCTCTGGCAGCGATTCAAACATAGCAATTCCCATTTAAAAAATTACATCATTCCCAGACCTGGGAATTTTAAGCCTCCTGTGAGCTTTGATATTTCCTCTTCCTTCATTTCTTTAGATTTTCTAAGGGCCTCATTAGTAGCTGCAACGATTAAATCTTGAAGCATTGTGGTATCATCTGGATCAACGACACTGGAATCTATTTCCACACTAACTATCTCCTGGGCTCCATTTGCTACCACCTTTACAATTCCACCCCCAGCAGTGGCCTCCACTACTTTGTTCTTTATTTCTTCCTGGGCATCTAATATCTTTTTTTGTAAAAGTTGAGCCTGTCTCATAAGTTCTTGTATGTTCATATTTCCTCCTGGTCTTGTTCTTTTTGTTTTAAAATTTTTATGTCAACAATGGTACCATCAAATTCATCCAATACCTTTTTTATTATAGGGTCACTTTTTACCTGGTCTATAAGGGAACTCTTTGAATTAACCATTTGCTCTTTAAAGATAATTTCTATTTCGCCAAAATATTCCAAAATCAGATCTTTAAAAAATTGATAAACATCAGGTGAGGACTTTAACTTGTCAAGCCAATATCCTGTACAATTTATAATCAATTCATTTTCTTTGACTCTACCACTTACAGCCTGCATGTGAGGCAATTTCCTTTCTATATCTTTGTCTTTCAAAAATTCAAGAAAACCTTCCCACGTCTTAGGGCCTTGGGGCAATCTTGAATTAAATTTCGGCACCTCTTCCTTTTTTAAAGGAGCAATCTCAGAAATATGTTGATTATTAACTTCATCAGTTTTAGATATCACCTCACTTTTTTCAGCTTTAAAATTTACGCTATCAAAATCCACCTCAGATACAGGGGTTAGATCGCTAAGATATGCCAAATTTATAAATAAAAGCTCTAAAAATAAGACAGGATCCTGGATTTTATCCAGTTTCATCCTTGCATCCAACAACAATTGCCACGCTGCATGTATTTGGGGTAGGGAAAAATTTTTAGCCAGGTTTTTTACTTTATCTATCTCTGTATGAGCAGATAATCCTCCACTCAAGCTAGCCCCAACAGTTTTCAGTAAAAAAATATCTCTAAACAAGATCACCACTTCTTGCAAAAAAAATGGAATATCAATCCCCTGATCCAAAAGGGACCTTATATGAAAAACAATGGATCTGATGTCTTTTTTTAATACAGCCTCTAAAATCTGAACCTTTGATTCAGAAGGGGCTATACCTAAAACTTCCCTCACCAGATCAGCAGATATCTTATCCCCGCTAACACTCACTAACTGAGACAATATGGACATAGAATCCCTTACACTCCCCTCCCCCCTCTGGGCTATTAAAAACAAGGCCTCTTGGTCATAGGAAATGTTTTCCATGTCCAATATGTTTTTTAAGTGTTCAACAAGTTGCTGGGTACTTAATTTTTTAAAAATAAAGTGCTGACATCGACTGATAATAGTTGATGGAATCTTGTTTACCTCAGTGGTTGCGAGAATAAATACAACATGGGAAGGGGGTTCTTCTAGGGTCTTTAAGAGGGCATTAAAGGCTGACTTAGAGAGCATATGGACTTCGTCAATTATTACCACACGATATTTACACTTAACTGGCAAAAGAGATATATCCTCAATAAGTTTTCTCACATTATCAACGCCAGTGTGAGATGCCCCGTCAATCTCCAGGACATCAAGAGAAGTACCATTGGTTATTTCCCTGCAAATATCACAGCTATTGCAAGGTTCATCAGTTGGCGCTTGCCTACAATTGATTGCCTTTGCAAATATCCTTGCCACGGTTGTCTTGCCAACCCCTCTTGTCCCGCTGAACAAATATGCCTTACCTATAGTGCCTTGTTTCGCACAAAAGGAGAGCACTCTTTTTATGTGCTCCTGTCCCTTTAGCTCAGAAAATCTTTTGGGACGATAGTATGTTGTTAGGTGTTTTGTCCTGTTCATAAATTTAAATGATAAAATATGGGAGCATCAACTAAAATAAAATTGATGCTCCCATATATGCATTTCTCAAAATTCCAACAAACACGGGCAATTAGTTAAAATCTATATTTCATAGTGAGTAAGCCAACCAGCATACTTAAGGTTCTCGCCCCTAACTATCTTAAAAAATTCCTGTTGAAAGAGCTTTGTAATTGGCCCCCTGTGACCTGCTCCAATAATCCTTCCATCCACTTCTCTAATTGGAGTTAGTTCTGCAGCAGTTCCTGTAAAAAAGGCTTCATCAGAAATATAGAGCTCATCCCTTGTAAATCTCTGTTCTGTTACCTCATATCCCATATCCTTGGCAATTGTAATAATACAGTCCCTGGTCAAGCCAGGGAGGACTGGTCCAAGGGGGGAAGTCTTGATCTTGCTGTCCCTCACAATAAAAAGGTTTTCACCAGAGGCCTCTGCAACATAACCATCCACATCTAACATCAATGCCTCATCATAACCATTTGATACTGCCTCCATTTTGGCCAGCACTGAATTTACATAATTTCCACATATCTTTGCCTTAGTCATCATTACGTTTACATGATGTCTGGTAAAAGAAGATGTCTTTACTCTGATACCTTTTTCCAGTGCTTCTTCTCCCAAATACGCTCCCCAGGGCCAAACAGCAATAATCACCCTTATTGGATTTGTTGAAGGATGCACCCCCATAGCACCATCGCCGATAAACACTAGAGGCCTTATATAGCCTTCTGGGAGATTATTTTTTTTCAGGGTGGCAATTATGGCATCACAAATCTCTTGTTCTGTATAGGGAATTTTAATATTTAAAATCTTTGCTGAATCAAAAAGTCTTCTCACGTGCTCATTTAAACGAAATACTGCAGAGGTACCATCTGAGCACTTATAACTCCTAATTCCCTCAAAAACACCAGCCCCATAATGCAAAGTATGGGTCAACACATGAACTTTTGCCTCATCCCATGGAACAAATTCTCCATCAAACCAAATAAAATTTACCTTATCTACCATAAACCCCTACTCCTTAATTTTTTATTTTTTATTCTCACGCTTATCCCTTGATGTCCTAAAAAACAACTTTATTGGAGCCATTTTAAAGCCAAAAATCTTTCTAATCTGATTTTCCAAATATCTTTTATAAGGGGTTTTGAGCAGGGTATGATCGTTCATAAAAAAAACAAAAGTGGGAGGAGTAATATCAACTTGTGTCAAATAATAAAATTTTGGACGTTTATTTTTTACAACTGGAGGCTGGTGTCTTTTTATTGCGAGCTCAAGACCCCGATTTAACTCTCCTGTGGTGATTCTCTTATTCGTTTCTGACCATAATTTTTCCGCTAAAACCAATATTCCACCAAGCCCCCTGCGATCCACAGTGGAGGTAAAAACAATTGGCACATAAGGACAAAATTTAAGCTGGTCTTTAAAATACGTTCTTACTGCTTCCAACTTTTCCCTGGGAACCATATCTATTTTATTGACCGCAAGAATTAGTGGAATATTTTCTTTTTGTAAAAAATGTATCAAGGTCTTATCCTGATGGGTCAGTTTAGATGTGGCCTCAACCACCAATACTGTTATATTAGCCCTCTTGCTAGCACTAAGAGCCCTCAGTACGCTAAATTTTTCCAAAGGATCTTTGATCTTACTCTTCCGCCGAACCCCTGCAGTATCCACAAAGATATATTGGGCACCGTCCTTTTTTAAGACCACATCCACACTATCCCTTGTTGTTCCAGCAATTGGTGACTCGATAAGACGCTTTTCACCCACAAAGGCATTTATCATTGATGACTTACCCACATTGGGACGTCCAACTAGCGCAATCCTAAGCCCAGAAACATTAGGCTCAATTGTTGGCTCAGGTATTATTTTCTGTATTTTTTCAATTAAATAAGGGACATTATATCCATGGGCAGCAGAGATTGGTATTAGCTCAAAGCCAAGTGCGTGAAAATCAGAAACAAGTGTATCTGCCAGCTCTTTGCCGTCTATTTTATTTACTACAAGAAGCACTGGCTTTTTTGCTCTCCTTATAAATTCAGCTATTTCTTCATCTAAAGGAGTTAATCCAGCTTTTCCATCAACTAAAAATAGAATCAAACATGCATCATCAATTGCATCTTCAACTTGATCAAATATAGATTTATCTATTTCATCTTCAAAATTAAAAGTTAGTCCCCCTGTATCAAAGAGGGCAAAGGGCTTCTTTGTATATTTAACTTCCCCATAAATCCTGTCGCGGGTAACTCCTTCCCTATCGTGGATAATGGCCTTATTTGTCCTAATAAGCCTATTGAACAGGGTAGATTTTCCTACATTTGTCCTGCCAATTATTGCAACTACTGGCAGCATTTATTAACTCCCCAAAACCATAGCAGGAATATTTTGCTCATATGGAGGATAAATAATCCCTTTCTCACAAATAATAGCCGTGATTAACTCCCCTGGAGTAACATCAAAGGCAAAATTATATACTTCTACTCCACTCGGAACTATTTTTGTTTCACCAATATGTGTGACCTCTTTTGAAGGCCTTTTTTCTATTGGAATTTCTTTGCCAGTTTTTAAACTCAAATCAAAAGTGGACGTTGGCGCAGCCACATAAAAGGGTATATTGTGATATTTTGCCAAAACTGCCAGTGAATACGTACCTATTTTATTGGCTGTATCTCCATTTGCAACAATCCTATCAGCCCCAACAATCACAGCATCTACCATATTTTGAGACATTAAATAGCCTGCTGAATTGTCACATATTACTTTAACTTTTATATCATCATGGTGGAGTTCATAGGCTGTTAGACGTGCACCTTGCAAAAATGGCCTGGTCTCATTTGCTATAACTTCTATATCTAAATTCGCAGATTTAGCTGCCCTAATAACGCCCAGGGCTGTACCATACCCACCAGTTGCAA
>NZ_JBMYBT010000057.1:0-2752 GCF_053993635.1 Desulfothermus sp.
AGACATCAAAAGGAGATCGTATTATTTCAGCAGAAGAAATACAAAACTTTCTTAAGAAAGATGATGTAATAGAAGAGTGGGAAGAATCCAATGTAAAAATACCTCCAAGAAGAAGGTAAGATTTTAGCCTAAAACGCTCATATTTGCCTTTATTTGCCCTTTTGAATGATTTTTGTTTTTTTCCTCTATAAGAGAGAACTGAAAACGCAAAATAAGGGCGATTTTGTGCGTCTCAGAACCTATACTCTAATCCAAAATAAGTTTCAAAAGGATTTCCATCTATCCCACTAAACATACCAGGAGATTTATACTCTTTATCTAGGAGATTCTTAAAAGAGATAGTTGCATCTAACCTGGGAATAATATTCTTTATCTTTAGGCTTAAATCAAAAAGTATATGTCGAGAAAAGGTTTTGGGTGGAGATTTAAAGTAAGTAAATTTCCGTGAGCCAATATAGTGCATCCTGAAAAAACCAGAGGTATGCTTATTAATTTTATATTCTATGCCTAAATTGGCCAGATGATGGGCTCCGCTATCATAATCTCTCTTCCATGTACTGTAATGGGGTGTAGTGATCCCTTCAGGAGTAATAGTAATGTAATCAAGGGTAACGTATCTTTCCTTATCACCCCATGCATTTAAAAATGTGGTGTTGGCCCATAATTTTAAAAAAGAAAATGGTTTGTAAGTAATTTCTGTCTCTAAACCCAAAATTTTTTGACTGGTGGGCTCAGAATAATCCCCAGAAGGGCCTTCGCTGATATGGTGATGGATGATATTATAAAATGGAGTAAGGGTAAAAGAAAAAGATGGGAGAACACCATAATGCACTTCAAAATTAAGACTTTTTATCTCCTCAGGATCTAAATTGTTCCTATGTAGAAATTGAGAAGCATAGGGAGTGCGATATGCTGTACCGTAAATGGCCTTAAAATATAAGTTCTTTTTGGGATACCAGCCCACTCCTACGTTATAGGTAAAAGAATTATTGTATTCACTGTGGTCATCAAGTCGCATACCACCCCATAATTCCAACTCACTGATATGATGTCTATATTGACAGAATATAGATTTTAATCTAGTAGTAAAACTCTTTCTCTCTGGAGGCAATGGTTTAAAATACGTATCCTGGTTTTCTAGATAACCAGGTAAAAAACCCCTTGTTTCAATAATAGCATCTTTTATTTTATTTATCCTTAAAGAGCTACCAAATGTTAATAGGCCATGTTCGTTAAATAAGTCCCTATTTAGCATAATTTGTGTGTAGTAAATATAATTATTTTGTTTAAATCTTATGTCCATCTCTTCTTGTTTTTGATGAAAATAATTAAAGTAACTTTTAAAACTAAGAGATGTATGTTCAAAATCCTTTTTAGCCACTAATTTAATAAGTTTAAATGGAGTATTTTTCTTTGCCTTCCATTTAAATTTATCATGCGGCCCATGCATAATATAAGGTTTATTAAAATCAGAAAATCTTCCTGAGACGTGTAAAAAATTAAAAAAGCGTGCATTAAATACGACATCATAAAATTCTTGTGTGTTTATTGTTGTTCTGCCGCTTTGAGAAGATAAAAAACTACTATGGGTTTCATGTGGTTTTTTATAGTATCCATTAAAGGATAGAAAACCTTCCCATTTTCCAAAATCTTTGCCAAGATTTAAATAAAATGATTTATGTTCATCAGGTAGTGCTGTAAGAATACCTGTCTCTATGCCATTTACATCGCCACCTCTTTTAGGGACAATATTTAATACCCCTACAAAGGCATCAGGCCCCCATAACACAGAGGCAGGCCCCCTTACTATTTCTACTCGTTTTATAGCTGGCAAAGCCAGTTCTTCATCTAAGGGATAAATGTTTTTTGTACTGTCTGAGGTTAGGGGAACGCTATCGTATAAGAAGAGAATCCCCCCAGGGATACCTCTTAAATAAAGGGAATGTCCCCATTCCTTTTTTTCTGAATAGAATCCTGGAAATTGGGAAAGCATTTCTGAGAGGGTAATTATACCCCTATCTTGTATTTGTTTGTTTGAAATAACTGTTGCAATAGCAGGTGCATTTTTAGGAAATTCTGAACGGCCTGAAGCAATTGTAACTACCTCTGTATCTTCCCCCATAAAAAATAGCTCTTCTGAAATATTTGACCCCATAGCAGGGGATGAAATGAAATATTCTAAACCAAGACAGCTCAACCACAGGATAAAACAGTGAAATAGAAAAACAGGGCTAATCTTTTTCACTTTTTTCCTCCAGAAGTTTAAGCCTGGTTCTAAATTTAGATCTTGTAAGCCCGAGTATCCTGGCTGCTGCGCTTTTATTGCCACTTGTCCTTTCAAGGGCCTGTTTTATAAGTTCCTTTTCAACTGTTTCTAATGAAATTCCTTCAGGGGGAAGTTCAAACATCTTTTTTGCACTGGGTTTTGGGGTGAGAAAAGAAAAATGCTCAGCAGTAAGTGGCAACACACTTCCTGCTAGGATAATTGCCCTTTCTACAGCATTTCTAAGCTCCCTTACATTCCCAGGAAAAGGATAGTTTTCTAAGATCTTTTTTGCCCCTGCTGTAATAAAAGGCTTGGAGGTCTTTCCGATAATTTGTCTTATAAAATGATCAACTAAAGGTAGGATATCCTGCTTTCTTTCTCTAAGGGGTGGAATGTGAATAGGAAATACATGAAGTCTATAGTAGAGGTCTTCTCTAAATTTTTTTTCCTGAACAAGTTTTTCTAGGTCTTTATTCGTAGCAGCAA
>NZ_JBMYBT010000058.1:0-3168 GCF_053993635.1 Desulfothermus sp.
ATAAGTAAAAGATATCAAGATTTATTGGCAAAAAAATTGAATGCAGAAATGGCTGAGGAATTGGAAAAACGTCAAAAAGGTGAGCAATTTAGGATATTGGATTTGGCTGTTCCATCTAGCGTGCCATATTCTCCTGATGTAAAAATAGTGGCAATATTTTCTATTTTATTTGGAATGTGTCTAGGTGGAGGACTTGCCTTTTTAAGGGAGAGTTTGGATCCAGCATTTTATACTCCTGAGGAAATAGAAGCTTATTTAGGCGTAAAAGTAATTGTTTGTTTACCCACTCATGAATTTAAATAAAGAGAGTTATTGATATGAGTAGACTGTTCGATGCACTTGAAAAGGCAGAAAAAGAGAGGGTTGGAGCAGGGGAAGAAAAGAAGGTTCATGTAACTAGAGCAGATATAGATGGATACCACCCTAGTTTATCAAAAGAATTAGTGGTCTTTTCTGAACCCAATTCAGTAATAGCAGAGGAATTTAGATTTCTTAGGTCTCGAATTTTAAGACCATTTAAAGGAGATCCTCCGAAAACAACATTAATAACTAGCTGTCTGCAAGGCGAAGGCAAGACCTTTGTTGCTGCAAATCTGGCTGCCACAATAGCTAAAGGATTTGATGAATATGTATTGTTAGTAGATGCAGATTTAAGAAGACCAAGGGTTCACCAAATCTTTGGGTATGATTATATTCGACAGGGACTATCTACTCATTTAATGAAGGGAGTACCCCTTGAAAATTTACTTATTAAGACTGAAATAAAAAAATTAACTATCCTGCCTGCTGGCGAAGATTGCGATAATCCTTCAGAGCTTATTTCTTCAAAAAAAATGGAAGAGCTTATAAAAGAGATAAGGGATAGGTATCCAGATAGATATGTGATTTTTGATTCTTCCCCAATAGAACTTACTCCTGAAACATTTGTCCTTGGACACAAAGTTGATGCCATCTACTTAATTGTAAAAAGGGCGAGTACCCCCAGGGATGTGGTAAAAAATACCATTGAGAAGTTTGAGAAAGAGAGATTTAAAGGTATTATCTTAAATGGATATGAGAAGAGAAAAAGGTATTATAAAGGATATGGTTCTTACAGTTATAACGGTTATTAATTAAGTATTATGTAGTAGTTGTTATGCTTAAATTTTTTAATAAATATTATCCCATAAGAAATTTAGTTTTTTTTATTTTGGAAAGTATCCTTATATTTTTTAGTATTTATTCAATGATACTATTTTTTTATGACGGAAGTTTGCCTGTTCATGATTATAAATTGAATATATGGATTAGAATTTTCATTATAACTATTGTTTTGCAGGGGGTTTTGTATTATTGTTCTTTATATGAATTTAAATATAGTTTTAGGATTATTGATTTATTTCTAAGAATAATACAGGCTATTGGTATTACATGTATAATTTTGTCTGCAATATATTTTTTATATCCTCCTGCTATATTGGAACAGGGAATATTTTTTGGAGGTATTGTATTACTTTTGTTTTTTTTAGTATCATGGAGAATATTATATATATATTTATGCCAGACAGGTTTTTGGAATGAAGATATAATTCTTATTATGGATGGAGACTTAGGATTTCATATTATAAATGAAATAAAATCTAATTTAGATTCAGGATATAATATTAAATATATATTTTTGCCTCCTACAATAAAATTTAATAAAGAAGTTTTATATGACCTTTCTTTTAAGGAAGACCAGATTTATCAAGAAATAAACAGATTGTGTGACATAGCTTTGGAGAATGATATAAATAAGATTATTTTTGCCCTAGAAGAAAAGAGAGGTGTATCACCTATAAGTAAGCTCTTAGAGTGTAAAACCAAAGGTATTGCCATAGTGGATGGTATTACATTTTATGAGAATCTTTGTGGTAAGGTATTGGTGACCAAAGTAGTGCCAAGCTGGCTGATTTTTTCAGAGGGTTTTTCAAGACTAAAATTGAAATTATTAACAAAGAGAGTGCTCGATATAATCTGGTCATTATTTGGTCTTGTTGTTTTCTCCCCTATATTAATCCTAATAGCAATACTGGTAAAATTAACATCTAAAGGACCAGTATTGTTTACACAAATAAGGGTAGGACAATGGGAGAGACCATATAAGATTTACAAGTTTAGAACCATGAGAGAAGATGCAGAAAAGGATGGGGCAAAATGGGCCCAAAAAGATGATCCCAGAATTACTCCGATTGGTGGCTTTTTAAGAAGATTTAGATTAGATGAAACGCCTCAATTTTTTAATGTGTTAAAGGGTGATATGAGTTTTGTTGGTCCTAGACCAGAGAGACCAGAGTTTGTGGAGCAGCTAAAAAGCAAAATACCATATTATGGCGAGAGGCATTGTCTTAAGCCTGGTATAACTGGATGGGCACAGGTAAATTACCCATATGGCGCCTCTGAAGAGGATGCCTTGAAGAAACTTGAATATGATTTGTTTTACGTTAAAAACATGACAATCTTGTTTGATATATATATAATTTTAAAAACAATAAAAACCGTTTTTACAGGTCAAGGTGCGAGGTAAGTATAACAAGGAGGGCATTGTATGTTTAGATTAGGTAATTTTTTTAAATTTTGTCTTATATTTTTGCTAATGTCAACAACTATTGTGTATGCAGGAAAGCAAATCAAGTCTAATGCTTCAGGTTTCTATTATAGGATTGGTAAAGGAGATGTACTTGAAATAAATGTGTGGAAAGAGAAGGATCTTACAAGAGTAGTTAAAGTGAGGACAGATGGTAGAATATCTCTGCCGCTTCTAGACGATGTAATGGCTGAAGGATTAACACCAATTGAGCTTAAAAAGAAAATAGAAAAAAAACTTTCACAATTTATTACAAGTCCATTTGTGACAGTTATAGTAAATGAAGAGAATAATAAGTTTTACATGGTTGGCGAAGTAAATAAGGTCGGCGAATATGACCTCACTAAAGATTTAACAATATTGCAAGCAATAGCCATTGCTGGAGGTTTTACTGAGTGGGCAAATAAGGACAATATAATATTACTGAGGTACAAAGATGGAAAAGAAATAAGATATAAAATAAGTTATAAAGATATTGTATCAGGTAAAGCTCCAGAACAGAATTATTTTATTCAACGCAATGATACAATAATAGTAAAATAAAAATGGAGATGGATTATGGT
>NZ_JBMYBT010000059.1:0-24368 GCF_053993635.1 Desulfothermus sp.
CATGTCTTTAAATTTTTCATATGGAATTTCATCTAATACCTTTATGGTAAATTCATGAACCCCATGAAACTTTAATGTATATTTTGGGAGGGCAGCCCTGGTACCATTTATCACTACTGGAAGAATAGGTACCTTCATCTTCTTTGCAAGGATAAATGCTCCAGGTTTAAATTTTTGTAGTTTACCATCATGTGATCTGGTACCTTCTGGAAAAATAAAAATTGAATTTCCCTTTGCAATTAATTCTTCACACTTTTTAAACATCTCTTCAATACTCTTTTTATCTCCCCTCTTCAGTTTTACATAATCATTCAATCTCATATTCCATCCAATAAATGGCAAACGAAATACTTCTGCCTTTGAAATCCATTTAAAATGGCAAAAAAGGAGAAAGGCCACTACAATGTCTAAGTGGGATTGGTGATTGGCTACAATAACATAAACCTTATTTTTATCTATCTTATGTCTATCAATTACCCGTGCCTTCCATACAGGTAAAGTCCAGAGGTAAAAACATGCCCAAAAACATGTAAATAAATGTAAAATCTTTTTGTTTTTATCAAAGGGCAATGTAAAAAGCCAAATAAAAAAAGCAATTACAAAAAAGAAAGCTGAAGTTATCCCAATGTATAATATAACTAAATAAGCTATCAAACGATCCTTAAGTTCTCTGTTCATCTCCTTAACTCCCAATTTTTTTTAGATAAAAAATTTGAAGAGAGTAACATTTATCTCTTTTTAAAAAAGATCAAGTGATGGGAAGGTGCTATATCAATAATGATTATAAAAAGCAACAGGTAGGAAATCGAACTCTGTCACAATGTTTGTAACACTACCTAAAAATTACAGAAAAAAAGAATTTATTGAAAAAAATTACTTCCCCAGGCCCATGGTTATCAGCCATGGGCCCAGGAAATAAAGTTGTCTTTAGTTAGAGGTCTCTTTTATTTCTTCATATCCTGTAAACATAGATTTTATATGGGCAAAAACAGTGTCTCCAGTGGTGGTCATGTACACGTGTATTACTAAAAAGTGTAAAATAACAAAAGCAAATAGGGTATGGATAAAGGCTACTGGGTTTAAGGAGCTAAAAATAGCAAGCCCTCCTAATTTTGGCCAGGTATGATAGGTGTAATAATAAATTCCAGAAAGGATTTGTATTGGCAAAAAGATTGATGCAAGAATTAAATAAACTATTCTCTGCAGGGGATTGTGTTTTTCCTCTCTAGTCTTATGAAAGGGATGTTTTTCTCCCTTGAAGATCCCATATGAATAAAAACGTATAACATCAATCATCTTCTTGGTTGTTGGAATATATTGTTTCCACTCTCCAGTTACAAACAACCAAAATACAAACAAAAAGAAAAGTACAATCCATGTAATTCCACAAAAATTATGAACAAATACTGCCCTATCATACCCCAATAAAGAATAAGTACCATGGATCTCAAAACCTGTAATCAACAAAACAATTATGAGTAAGGCCTGAAGCCAATGCCAAATACGTTCAAATCTCGTAAATAGGTATATCCTTTTTCCCTTCATTTTATGCCCTCCTTTTACTTAAAATTAATCTTCCAATACCATGCATAATAACACCAACCAAGGTAAGTAGGATAATTGTCCATGCCAAGTTATCCAAAAATCCAAACCTGTCTCTGCCAGGTAAATAAATCCCTTTTATGTTCTTTAATCTGCCATTTTGTGTATGACATTCTATACATTTTACTGCATTTTCTTTAGGCGCCACCATATGGTTTATAGGGTATGCAAAAGATGTCTTTACAAATCCAAACTCTCCACTATATGGAATTTTCATAATTTCACACCCATCTTTTAAAGCCTTTTGCCAATCCAGGGTTTTCCAATAGCCTTCCTCTCCAGTTTTCACATCCTCAGATAATAATGGAGGTAGCAGCCTTTTATATTTTAAGTCATATGGTTGCTTTCCTCTGTGAATTTTAAAGGGAAAAATCTTGGAGTTTTTATCTGTTGGGGAACCAATGGGTTTATTTAAAAAATTTTCCTTGGTTGGATCTATAGTATCTTTCAAAGTATATGATTCCATAGTACCATTATACCAAAAATAAGTAGGAACCACATTGGTTGCCCATTTTTTAGTGCCCACATCAGAACCATAAATAACTTTGCCATATTTATCTACTTTTTTGATTCTTCTTCCTTTTTCTTTTTTCCCTGCAGTAGACCAATCCCACAAAAGTTCTGTTGGTTTTTTCCTGGCAAATGCAGGAATATGACAACTCTGGCACGCAACCCTCTTTATATGGCCATTTAATAGTGAATCTTTATGTGGAGTGTGACCGTGACATGAGACACATGTTATTTTGGATGTTTTATCATCCTCAATAAGTGATTTTTTCTCCTTTACCGCTGGATGTGTATAATACCTTCCTGCAATATTATGACCCACAGTGGTATGACATCTAACACAGGAAAAATTGCCACCTTTAGGACTCATATGAACATCCAAATCCCTTGAGGGATTTAATAAAGAGGTGTCTAAATCTCCATGTTTTGCTCCATCACCATGTCCACCCTTAAAGTGACATTCTCCACAATTCCTCCGTGTTGGAGATCCTATTTTTACAATGTGTTCCTTTATTGTATTTTTTATATCATTTGCCATCTCCTGAGAATCTTTATCCTGGGATTGAGAAAAAAATAAATAATCTTTCATATCACTTGCAATATCTTCTTTGGTCTGAAGGTGACACTTAAAACAATTTATACCTTCTTCCTTGCCCTTCCAACCAATATGACAAAGGCTACATTCTTCATCGTGCATAAAGTTTGTAGAAATACACCAATTATTCACCGTATAAGCGCCCTTTCCTTTTAAGCCCTCTTTGTCCTTCCATGTCCAGTGAAAAGTCTTATAAATCTGCTTATCTGCCAGATTGTGACATTTCAAACACATATTAGTTAAATCTTCCCCATTGTGAAAATCTCCTTTTAAATCTTTAAATTTTGTATGGTCTGCGGTAATTGATAAATCCTTTTCCTTCACCGCCCCCCATACTCGTGGCAAAAACAGGGTAAAAAATACCATTAAAATCAAAAGCAATTTCTTTAAATTAGATTTTAGCATAGATTAAACCTCCTTATAATTATGACACTATGTTTGTTAATAACTTTTTCCCCTTCCATTGACATAAGGATTTTTAATACTGTTAAATTTCAATAGTATTACCTTTCAACGTTAAGGGTGTCCATAATATGAATTAATTTATTTTTCAAGAATTAAGTTGAAAAATATAAAAAATAGGTTACAATAAAAGTTAATTAGTTATATCTATCATTTTTAAAAAAGGCATTTTTAAAAAAGGAGGCAAGTCATGGATATTTACAAAAAGGTTTTTCATCTATTTATTATTAACTTTATCCTTTGGATATTTCTTGTAACCATAGCAAAGGCCGAGGAACCCAGGATAACATGTTACAACCAATGTACTGAAACTCCATGTCCTGAACCAGACAAGGGTGAAAAATTTTACGGATATGGGCAAAAATATGATGATCTTCTGAAATTTTTAGACAAAAAAAAGATTAATGGAGAATTGGTGGTAGTTGATTCAAAGACAAACCTCATGTGGCAACAGGCAACAGCAGATACAGATGGGGATGGCCAGCTTTGTCACAGAGACAAAGTCACGTGGATTGAAGCAAAAAAATATTGCGAAAATTTAAATCTTGCTGGATTTACCGACTGGAGACTACCGACCTTATTTGAGTTGTTTAGTATAGTTTCCCCTAAAGGAGGCGGGAATCCTGTTATAAATGCTTGCTGCTTTAAATGCAGGATATGTTCATACTGGAGTGCCACTCCTGTTAAAAACCAAAAAAAGTATGTATGGGAAGTATATTTGTATAATGGAAATGCTTACTGGGCAGATAAAGATAGCAAGCGCTATGTACTCTGCGTGCGTAACATGAAATAGGAATGGTCTAAAACAGATTAGAATAGTGGCATAATATAGACGGCAGTGACTAAGATTAAGCTAATATGAAAGTTGAGCTCAATCCTATTTAAAAACAGTCTCCCAATATCCTGTCAATAATTATTGACACTGCCGATCTAACTGATAGATGTCTATATCTGTCAAATGGCCTAACAGGTCGGAGGATTCCATGTGCCATGTCCATCGCCCTTTTTGAAAGTCCATGTCCTGTTCCAAAGAGCAAAAAAATTGGTCTTTTTTCTAAAATTTCCCTTAGATTAGAAAAACTAAGGTCTCCCTCATCCCTTGCACTGGTAGTTACAATATAAGGTCTTTGTCCTGTTAATTTGGCTATATCATCTATTGCATCTTCAATTGAATCAATTATCCTCACTATTTTAAGCGCTATTTCCCTATCTGGATTTGCACCCTTGCCTGGCCCATCTATCCAATGGTGAATAAGTCTCCTGGCCAGGTCCTTTTGATCTTCAATTGGAGTTATTAAATAATATTTACTAACTGAATAGGTCTTACACACACGGGCAATATCATGGATATCCAGATTGGTCAGGGATACAGCACATTCTTTTCCATCTTTATTAAGTACAGGAAAATGCACAAGTCCCACATATAGATTTCTTCCTAAAAACTTTAATTTTTTTTCCCTTAAGTATTTATAATCTTCTGGGGATAAATTGGCGGACTCCAATAGATCAGGCCTGTTTTTAAATGTCTCAATCAAAGACATGTTTCTCCGCCACTTCTCAATCTCTCTATGATTTCCAGACAAAAGCACATCGGGAACCTTAATGCCCATATATTCTGCTGGCCTTGTATAGTGTGGGTGTTCAAGCAAGTTTGAAAAAAAACTCTCATATTCTGTAGATTCTAATTTACCCATAAAATCAGGGATTAGACGGGCTATTGCCTCAATCATTGAAAGGCAAGCAGCTTCCCCGCCATTTAGCACAAAATCACCTATTGAAATCCTCTCAATATCTAAAATTTCTTCGATTCTCTCATCAATTCCCTCATATCTTCCACAAATAAATGTGATCTTGCTTAATTTACTAAGTTCCTTAGCCTTTTTTTGATTAAACACTTTACCTCTAGGAGAAAGCAAGATTATCTTGCCTGGATCAGGAATGCTTTTAATGGCCTGGTAAATGGGATCTACCATCATCACCATACCAGGTCCACCTCCATAAGGCCTGTCATCAACACTCCTATGTGTATCAGTGGCAAAATCCCTTGGATTTATAAATGAAAAAGAAATTATATTCTTTTCAATAGCTTTTTTTAAAAGACTTGTGTTTAGGGGAGATGTAAAAAATTCAGGGAAAATAGAGATGATATTAAAATGCATATAACCTAGCCCTAGGTGAGAAATAATGAAATAAAACTTTAAGGATTAAAACCGTAGATTTCAAGAAGACCTGCTGGTGGGTCAATTATTATTGTTTCGTTTTCCACATCTAACTTTAGTACAAATTTATCTATTGCAGGAAATAATATTTCATTTTCATCCTTATCTTGAATCTCCCATATCTCCTGGGGATATCTCTTAACATCCTTTACAACACCCACAAACATACCGTCTGGTAAATACACATTACAACCAATTATATCTGCAAAAAAGACTTCGTCTTCTTCTTTAGGCACATCTTCCCTTAAAGCAAGGAGTTTAGCCCCACGCCATTTTTCAGCCTCATCCCTATCCCTAACATCTTTAAGTTTTATAAGAAGGAATTTCCCATGTTCTCTAACCTTAAATATATTAAATTCCTGGGGCCTTCTGCCATTTACCTGAAGAAAGATCCTCCTTAACTTATTAAAAACTAAAGGGGAATCAGTGTAGCTACATACACTGAGTTCCCCTTTTAGTCCATGGGGTTTTCTCACCCTACCCAGAACCAAATATCTGGATCTGGTTTGTTTTTCCATAACCTATTCCAATATTTCCAACACAACTCTTTTTTGAACCTTTGTTGATACTGCACCCAAGATGGTCCTGATAGCTCTTGCAGTACGTCCCTGCCTTCCAATCACCTTGCCAAGGTCTTCCTTGGCTACGCGAAGTTCAATTACTGATGTCTGTTCCCCTTCAATTTCAGTAACTTGTACTGCATCAGGGTTGTCAACCAAAGCCTTTGCAATGTACTCAACTAATTCTTTGAACATAAGCTACCTCCACTTCTACTTCTCAAATTTAACAAAAGGATTACAAAAAACAACTAAACCAAAATTTGAAATTTTTAATTCTCCTTGTAAAAACCAACCTTCCTGAGCAATGATTTAACTGTTTCAGTGGGCTGTGCACCCTTAGAAAACCAGAATTTAACCTTTTCTAAATCAACTTTAATCTCTGCTGGGTCCACCATTGGATTGTAATACCCAAGAAACTCAAGTGCTCTACCTTCCCTCTTGCGCAAACCATCAATAGCAACAATCCTGTAAAAGGGTCTTTTTTTAGAACCCAATCTCATTAACCTGATCTTCACTGCCATATCTATTCTACCCCCCAAAAAATAATGAATTTATAATATAACCATTTTCAAGCCAAAAGGCAACACCAACAAACCCTCATTTTCTTACTTTTTCTTTCTCGCCTTTCTTTTTTGTTTTTTCTTTTTTCTTTGCTTTTTCTTTTTTGTAAAAAAGCTCTTTGGCAAAGTATTTCCAGCCTCAGCTCCTGCCAGGGGATTTCCAAAAGGATTTGCACCCATGCCTGGAATCACTCCTTTGTTCTTTTTGGCCTTTCCAGTAAGTTTTTTCATCATCTTTCGCATTTGAGTAAAATTTTTCAAAAGCTGATTTATATCGGCCACAGAAGTACCACTTCCCCTGGCTATCCTCTCTTTTCTAGAATTATTTATAATTTTAGGATTTTTCCTCTCTTCAATGGTCATTGAGTTTATAATGGCCTCTACTTTCACAAGTTCCTTTTCAGGCATCTGAGCCTGTTTTAACTGCTCCCTTATTTTCCCCATACCAGGGATAAGTTTCATAATTCCTTCAAGGGAACCTAATTTTTTTATCCTCCTTAGCTGTGTTCTAAAATCTTCTAGATCAAATTTGGCCTGTAAAAATTTTTCCTCCAGGTCTTCTACATCTTCATCAGCAAATGCCTTTTCCGCCTTTTCAATAAGGGTAAGTACATCGCCCATACCAAGGATCCTAGAAGCAACCCTATCAGGGTGAAATACTTCAAGATCCTTTAATTTCTCTCCAACACCCACAAACTTTATGGGCTTATTTATAATGGACCTAATAGATAGAGCAGCTCCACCCCTGGCATCACCTTCAAGCTTAGTTAATACTACCCCGCTTATATCTAACCTTTCGTTAAAGCTCTGGGCAATATTCACAGCATCCTGACCAGTCATTGCATCAGCAACAAGCAAAATTTCCTGGGGTGACACTGCTGCCTTTATTCGCACAAGCTCATCCATTAAGACTTCGTCAATATGGAGTCTTCCTGCAGTATCTATAATCACAACATCCAGAAAATTCTTCCTTGCACGAGATACCGCCTCCTTTGCAATATCCACAGGGTCCATGTCTGAAGTAGATTCAAAACAAGGGACATCCACTTCTTTAGAGAGCTTAAATAGCTGATCTATAGCTGCAGGTCGATACACGTCTGCTGGAACTAAATACGGCTTCTTTTTTTGAGACTTTAAATAAAGGGCAAGCTTGGCAGCTGTTGTGGTCTTACCTGAGCCTTGAAGACCCACTAACATTATCACAGATGGGGTCTTGGTGAGATTAAGGGGCTCAGCAACTCCTCCAAGGAGTTCTATTAGTTCTTCATGTACGATCTTTACTATTTGCTGGCCAGGTGTGAGGCTCTTTAATACTTCCTGGCCTACTGCTCGCTCTTTGACCTTTTCAATAAAATCCTTAACAACCTTGTAGTTAACATCGGCCTCTAAAAGGGCAAGCCTGACCTCGCGCAGGCCATCCTGGATATTTTTTTCATCCAGGGTGCCCTTGCCCTTTAATTTGGAAAAAATTCCATCAAGTCTCTCTGATAAGCTATCAAACATATAAGTCCCATATTTTTATGCATAAATTCCCAACAACACTTTTTAACCTTGAACTTCGAACCTAGAACATCGAACTTCAAACTAAACCCAAAAAGCAATGGTTAAATCAATTAAATGCATATGTCAAATATAGAAAGGGAATCAATAAAACCCTGTACTATCCTATCTTTTGGACAAGGGTAGCCTAAGCCATTGCCCTATCAATGGCCTGTTTAAACCCCTTTGCAGAATTTTCTATTGTCTTTTCTGAAACGCAAAAAGATAGTCTAAAATATCCCTTTCTACCAAAACCAGATCCAGGTACTGCCAAAATTCGCTCTTTTTGCAATATCTTTACGAACTCCACCTCATCAGGAATAGGAGATTTTGGAAAAAAGTAAAAACCACCCTTTGGCATGAGGAATTCATAGCCTGCTTGTTCTAAGATTTTGGCCATAATGATTCTTCTCTTCTCATATATGGAGATATCCACATTTTCACCTAATGCATAATCCAAAATCTTTTGTCCTATGGTCGGGGCATTTACATAACCAAGTATTCTGTTCACAAATATAAGGCCGTTCATAAGCTCTTCTTTTCCTTCAAGCTCTGGATTTAAGGCAACATATCCAATTCGCTCACCAGCAAGGGATAAATTCTTTGAAAAGGAACTAACAACAATTGAATTCTTGTAACACTCAAACACTGAAGCACACTTGCACCCATCATATGTCAAAAACCTGTATGGCTCATCTGAAATCAAGTAGATTGGCCTATTAAATCTTTCTGAAAACTTTGTAAGCAAATCCCCCAATGCAAGTAGCTGTTCTTTGGTATAAATCTGCCCTGTAGGGTTGTTGGGGAAATTTATAAGCACAGCCCTCACATTCTCTGAAATAGCCTGTTCAATATTATTTAACTCTATTTCAAAATTTTCGTCTGTTTCAACAATCTTTGCCTTTGCCTTGTGGTTTGATAAGTAAAACACATATTCAACAAAATATGGAGATAGACAAATTACCTCCTCACCTGGCTCCAAAATACACCTAAAAAGGCAATTAAGGCCACCTGCTGCTCCACAAGTTAGCATCACATCTGAGGGCGAGACCTCAGTCCCCTGCTCTTTAGACAAATACTCAGCAAGCCTTTGTCTGGTCTCTGGTGCCCCTGCATTTGGCATGTATCCAAAAGCATATGGTTTATCTGCATGATTTGATATATTTATAAGTGCCTCTTTTACCTTTTTTGGTGGAGGCAAATCTGGATTTCCCAGACTAAAGTCATAGACATTGTCCTCACCGAATTTTTTCTTTAACTCTAAACCAGCCTCAAACATCTTTCTAATCCAGGAACTTTTCTCTAAAAACCCACTTACTTCTTTGTTTAAATATCCCATATTCACACTCCCTTATACATAAGAATATATTTTTTGATTCTGCGTTTTTTTGTTTATAAGGTGATCCCTTGTTCCTTTAATTTATTTAATTTATTTCTAAGGGTCCTTACTGATATGCCTAAAAGTTCTGCGGCCCTGGTCCTATTTCCCCTTGTTTTCTCTAAACTTTTTATTATCATGTGTTTTTCCAATTCTTCCAATGGAACGATCCTGTCAAAATCCAACTTAAAAATCTCTCTATGTTCTTGCTTTTGAGAATTTTCTTCAAAATCCTTATCACAAACATCTTCCAATAGATCATCTTCCAAGGAATCCATAAGTAGATGTCTTGGCTCTATATATGAATCCTGGGCAATCAAAACTGCCCTTTCTATTAAATTTTCAAGCTCCCTTATATTTCCTGGCCAATCATAAGTCTTCATCCACTCTATGGCCTCTTCACTGAATCCAGGTGTTTGAATATTATATTCATGAGAAAATTTTTCTAAAAAATAATTTGCAAGCAAGATCACATCATCGCCCCTCTCCCTTAAAGGAGGTAGATGAATAGGGATAACATTTAATCTAAAATATAAATCTTGTCTGAAATTTCCCTGCTCTACATATTCTTTTAGATTTCTGTTGGTGGTAGCGATTATCCTCACATCTACCTTTATAGGCTGAACGCCTCCCAGTCTGTCCACTTCTTTTTCTTGAATCACCCTGAGGAGCTTTGCCTGCAGAGTTAGGTTCATCTCTGATATTTCATCAAGTAAAATTGTTCCTCCAGAAGCCAACTCAAACTTTCCAGGCTTTGATTTATATGCTCCAGTAAATGCCCCTTTTTCATAACCAAAAAGCTCGCTTTCCAAGAGATTTTCAGGCAAAGCAGCACAATTTACTGCCACATAAGGACCTTTTGCCCTATTACTATTTAAATGAATATATTTTGCTATAAGTTCCTTACCTGTTCCAGATTCTCCAGAAATCAAGACTGTTGCATTGGATGGGGCCACCTTTTTTGCCAGGGCAAGCGCTAGTCTTATCTTTTTATGCTCACCAACTATTTTTATATAATTTGGAGGGCTATGTTCTTTTGAAAAATTATCCTTTCTCTCTTCTTTAAAAAAGACCAAGATCTTATCTAAGATAATGGGAGCTATCCAGAAGTCAAATACGCCTAGGTCTAGAAATTTCTTTGCCAAAGACGCATCAGCTTTTTCCGAAAAAACAACTACATATGGACTTTCATCTCTATTTACAATTTTAGATACTATTTGTTCTGAATCTATTTTTTCCAGCTTATCTTTAATAAGCACTAAATTTGGACGTCTCTTTTTTAAAATAGTATTTATCTCATTTAATTCACAACTCACATGAAATTGAATGTTATTTTCCTTCAGCCCTTCTATTAAATGGGCTATGTCGTGTACTTCAGAAATAACCAGTAAAAATCTGTCCATCACACTCGTAGAATTTTTGAATATTAATGGCCTTCAATGTATTATAAACTCAACATTATTTATTTGCACACTTACTTTGAAAAATCAATACTTAAACATGCATCTACCACATCTGGGTCATAGAGTATTCCTCGATTTTTCTTTATCTCTTCCAAGGCCATCTCAAGTCCCAGGGCGGGTCTATATGGTCTGTGGGAAGATATGGCGTCCACAACATCTGCCACAGCCAATAACCTGGCTTCCATGGGTATTAAATCCCCTTTTAACCCTGCGGGATAACCACTACCATCTAAACGTTCATGGTGATAAAGCACCATCTCTTTCACAGGACCCACAAATTCAACGTCCTTTAAAATTTCATATCCCACCCTTGGATGTGTTTTGATTAAAGCAAATTCTTCAGGGGTCAATTTACCAGGTCTTGTCAATATCTCTGATGGGATTGCGATCTTGCCAAGGTCATGTAATAGAGCGCCCATAAATAAAATATTTATTTTTTCTTCATCTAAACCTAATTTTTTGGCAATCTTTACTGTCAAATTTGCCACATTTTTTTGATGCCCAGCTGTATATGGATCTCTCCTCTCAATTGCCAAGGCAAGGGAATAAACTGTGCCTTCCAACATCTTATGCATCTTTTGTTGAAAATTCCTACGCTCAGTAACGTCTGATACCATAACGAGCCATGTAGGAGAGGGATAGGGTATATCTATAGGCTGAACTGTTAATTTTAATATCCTGCCCTCTTTATCCTTACCAATCACCACGTCTAATTCTCTTTTATCAGATTTAATTAGCTTTTTAATAGATATGTCTTTAAACTTTAATAACTGATCTTTATTAGATATATATCCAAATTCAGAAATTAATTCTTCACCAATCTTATTATAAAGGAGTATCTTTAAGTTATTATCTATTAATATCACCGCTTCAGGGAAATTGTACAGCATATTTTGAACAATACTCTTTTCCCTTTCTTTCAATTCTATTATTCTAATAAATGTTATTGTTAATTGAGTAAATACAAGATTTAAAAACCTTTTCTCTTCTTTATTAAACTCCTTTCCCTTCCTCCCAATACAGAAAATACCCAATTCTCTTTCCTCTGGAGAGAGAGTTATTGGGGACAAAAAAAGTTCATCTACTTCTCTTATACACTGAAAATTATCATACATTGGTTTTTCGACATATATCTCAAATTCATTATCATCAATTTTCATATATTTTGAAAGCTCTTTAAACATATTCTTAACTATATAATTTATTAAATTATCTGATAAATAATAAGATGGGTATATAAATATTTTTTTTATATATTCTGAAACTATTAACATAGAAAAAAAATCATATTTTACTCCAAAAGGAAGTAAATTGCGTACTATCTTAAGGGCCTCTTCATATGTAGAGGCAAAGCTAAGTTGTCTGGACATATTTAATAATATTTCTAATTGGTGATTCCTTTGTTCAAGTTCTTTTTTTAGATGAATCTTGTCTATCTCTTGCATTTCTTCATGTATTATAACCTCAATTATAGGAGATAATTTATCTACTATTCCTTCAATGAACAAAATAAAATCCTTTGAAAATCCATCTTTATGTCTACTAAAAAATATTATAATAACTTTGAAATCTTCTCTATTAATGAGAAGATAGGTATATGTGGATCTAATGCCTCCTTTATATCTAATCCTATCCCCCCAATAAGGTGATTTACTTGTATCTCTTACATATAGAGGCTTGCCTGTTTTTAAGACTTCATCTGCATAGCTATTTTTTCCAAGGGGCAAAAACCATATATCATGTCCTTTATATAGAGAAGTTATTATCATCTCTAAAGACTCTTTAAAATCCTCTTTTACCCACTCTAAGTTGCAGGATCTAAACATATTATATTCTGGTGTCCATATATAAACGCATGCCCCATCAATTCCAAAATTTTTTTCCAAAAATTCAAAAAATCCATCTAGCTTTTCTTTGGGTCTTCTAGCGATCAATAAATTAGTGGCCTTTGATATAATTGAATCAGCCATTGCAAACCCCTTTAAAATTTTCTATTCTTAAGACCTTTAATATAACCATACAATCTTTTTTCTTCCAAAAGGAGCTTATCATATAATCAACATAAAATAATTATTAATCAACTTAAGTCAAGAGGACTTAAAACTCAAAAAAGGAGTTATTAAAATTGGATATAAAACATATTTTAAGGGATCTCGATAATGGAAATATCTCGGTAGATGAGGCATATACATTTCTTAAGGATTTGCCATATAAAAAACTCCCAAATGGTATTTGTCTGGATTCTCACAGGGAGATTAGAACTGGCCACAGGGAGGTTATATTTGGTCAGGGAAAGAGTTTTGAGCAGCTAAAGACAATAATAGAGAAAAGTGGCATGGATAAACTTTTAATTACCAAATTAGATATTAAAACAGGAAAAAGACTGGAAAAACTTTTTGATAAAGGTGTATTTTATCCAGAGGCAAAGATATTTATTTTTGGAGAAAAAATCCCTTTAGATCCACCATGGCAGGAAGATGGAGATGTTATTATCTTAACTGCTGGTGCATCAGATCTTCCAGTTGCCCTGGAAACTTATCTGTGTGCAAGATTTTTTGATCTAAATGTGGGACTAATTACTGATGTTGGCGTTGCAGGACTTCACAGACTGCTTCCCTATTTAGATATTCTCAGAGATGCCAAGATATTAATAGTTATAGCAGGAATGGAAGGTGCCCTTCCCAGTGTAGTTGGGGGCATTACAGGAAAACCAATACTCGCTGTACCAACATCTGTTGGATACGGAGCCAGTTTTAATGGAATCAGTGCACTTCTGGGAATGTTAAACTCCTGTGCAGGTGGAGTTAGTGTCTTAAATATTGACAATGGATTTGGCGCTGCACTTATGGCAGCAAAGATATTCAACTCATTTAAAAGATAGGGCACAACTTTTGTTGTGCCCTATCTTATTTAATCGTCATAATCTCCCTTACTTTCCTTTACTTGTGCCTCCATTGCCTTTATCTTTTCAATATCCCACTTAGATTCATCCTCTATCTTTTCAGCCTTTGGTCCTAGATCATAAGAGTTTGCCTTTGCAATGAGCTCCTTGGCTATATCAGCAGTGTCCTTTGCATTAAACACATCAACTAGCAAATGATATACAAAATCCTCAACATTTTTGGTCATTCTTTCCCTTATTTCGGGTGGCTCTGACATAAGAGCAGTCTCAAACGGTAGATTTAGTTTTTTATAATTTCCTCCTTTAAGACCATTTTTCTTAGCATATTCAACCATCTCTCTCCATAACTCTTCACTCACCCCTTTATCTGGCTCTTTTATAAATTCACCGTTTTCATCCAGTTCTGCATTCCCATAATCATTTACCCTAACTCCCCAGGTGAGCATTTGAAGGGCAGTTGCTACATTTGCCTTTGTGGTACGGGTCTTTTCAGCGATCTCCTTTAATCTCTGGGTGCTGTTTCCAGATGTGCCATGCTGTGCACCTGACACCTTATAAGGTTCTAAGACCTTATGTATCTTTGCTGTTAAATCCACCTGAATCCCTGCCTCTGAATCCTGAATACCGTGCGTAGTTCCATTGTTTAAAGCAATCCAATCAGGAAATATAGAATGGGCATTTAGGCCCCTGATTAAAAATAGGGCTTCTTCTGGAGTAGATAATCCTTCTTTTCCCTTTATCTCCCCAACCTCGGTCTCATATCCAGCCCATTTGGGGATATATTGAGAGAGTTCAATATTTGCAAGTAAATTATCCCTATCAGGCATATGAGATGCGTCAATTGCAATTGAAGTTATACCAAAATCAAACATTGATGGTATCTGTTTTCTGGCCTTTTCTATGTCTTCTTTGTTCTTTATTGCAAAATGATCTGCGTGGATTGCCACTGGAACAGTGATATTGAGCTCATTACACAGTGCATCAACTCTTCTTGCAAGATTCCAGAAATTAGTAGCACAATATGTGGATTCAGACTTGGCTATTTCTAAAATTATAGCAGCATTTGCCCTCTGGGCAGCAAGAAGGGCCCCCCTTATAACAAAATAGTTCCTACCATTTGCAGCAATTGTCATTGCCTTGCCTTTTTTAAGCATTGCCCTATCAATCACCTTTCCGCTCACAATAAGTGCCCTTGAATTTGGAAATAGTTTTTTTATATTTGGTGGTCTTCCTATGTCTAATAGCTTTTTATAAGCATCTTCTGTATGGTGCATATCCCTGCCCTCCTTAGTTTACTTAAAATTTATCAACCATTTTGGCAAACTCTATAACTAGCCAGCCATATAAGTTTCTATTTAAGTTATATTATCCATCCTACTTTTACAAGTTAAAACCATTTTTTTTAAGAAACTTTTAATATACTCTATTGTTCCAGCTCCCAATCTTCAAACTGGCCAATTTTCTTTAACTCCTCTCCTAAATCTTTTTTGTCTCCAACAACTAAAATATCTACATCTTTTGGCTGCAGATATTTTTTTGCCACTCTATTTACATCTTTAACTGTCACGGCCTTAATATCGTTAATCAACTTTTTAAAAGAATCTGGGGCCATGTCTCTTATTTCATAATATAGCCTTCTCTCAAGAACCTTTTTTGGAGAATCATATCTAAAGACAAGGGAGTTTAAAAATTGTTCCTTTGCCTCCTCAACCTCTTTTTCTTTAGCACCATATTGTTTTATCTTCTCAAGTTGATCTAAAACTGCCTCTATTGCCCTTGGAACAGAGCTATTTTTTGTCTTAAGTGCAACAAAAAAGAGTCCTGGATAATATCTCTCACCTCCAAAATGTCCATATACACTATATGCCAGTCCCATCTTTGTCCTTATATTCTCAAAAAGCCTTCCAGAAAAACCTCCGCTTAAGACCATGTTCATTACCTGCAATGGAGCAAAATCTGGATTTAATCTATAATCCCCTAAATGCCCCAAAACAATAAACGCCTGGTTTGAGCCTGGTTTATCTATTATATATTTTTTGCAAAGGGGTGGATTAACTTCAGGGAAGTTAAATTTTATCTCTTCACCTTTTTTAAAGACTTGAAAGAGTTTATTTAATTTTTGTTTTATGTTGTTTTTGTCAAAGTCACCTACAACTCCCACTAATATATTGGGTCCAACAAAGAGTTTTTGATAAAAAGTGCGCACATCTTGTAATGAAATATTTTCAACGCTCTTTTTTGTTGGAATTCTTCCCAAAACAGAATTCTTACCATAAATGATCCTTTTAAACTCCCTCATTCCAACTTCTTCCTGCCTATCATTTCGCCTTGCAATTATGGTTAAGAGCCTCATCTTAGCAAGGTTTAACTTCTCCTTGGTAAAGATTGGGGTTGCCAAACTCTCAATTATAACAGGCATTACTGTATCAAAGTCTTTTTTTAACAGATCAATATCAATCTCTCCATTTAAGAAATCAAAATCAATATGATATTCAACTGCTCTATCTTCTAAAAATACATCTAGCTTTTCCCCTGGATATTTTTTGGTGCCACCCATTCTCAGCATCTGTGCTAGTATAAATCCAAGCCCTTCTTTTCCCTTTGGAACTGCATATTTCCCACCTTTTACATAAATATTAAATTTAATAATGGGTAACTCATGATCTTCGATTAAAAAAAAGTTTATACCATTATTAGAATTAAAAGACGTAATCTTATAATTAGGCCAGGAAATACTTTTATTAAATTTAAGCTCATTGTATTTCTTTGGACCATTAAAACCACAACCTATAATACTTAATATCATAGACATTATAATCAACCTTTTCATAATTTAACGTCCTATTTTTTGTTTTTCCCATTGTGTAACAATCTTCCCTCTACCATATTAGATGAGATAAAATATTTTTTTACCACATGTTGAATATCTTTTGAGCTAACAAATTTAAGTTTTTCTAAATCTGAAAAAAGTCTGTTGTAGTCTCCATATATTGATTGTGCATAGGCAAGTTCCCTTGCCATTCCCAAATTAGATTCCATTTCTCTAAGCAAATTTGCTTCTTCCAGGGTATATGCCCTCTCTATTTCTTGTTTTGTCACACCATTTTTTAGAATATCTTCGAGTTCAGCATCTATTGCCCTGGACAAATCATCCAGACCTACCCCTTGATTTGGTATTGCATATATTCCAAATAGACAAGGATATCTCTCGCCAGGAAAGCCATAGAATGCAGATATAGATAATGCCAATTTTTTCTCCAACACAAGATGAGAATAAAGCCTTGAACTCCTGCCATTTGACAATATCCCCTCTAGTAATTCCAGTGCTAAATAATCTTTACTCCCATATCCTGGCACATGATACCCTCTGATATACATGGGCTGTGCATCTGCATATAATATGACCTCTTTTTTGGCTGCCTGTTTGGGCTCCTTTGTCCACACATAAGGAGAATCAGGTGCTTTTTTTATATCTCCAAAATAAGTTTCCGCCATTTTTTTAATTTCTTTTAGATCAATATCACCTACTATTGCTATAGTAATATTTTGTGGAACATAATATTTTTTGTAAAATTCCTTTACATCTGAAATAGTGGTATGAACAATGTCAGGGTCCCAACCAATGGTGGGATGTCCGTATGGATGGGCACTAAATGCTATGGACCTAAATGCCTCTATAAGTTTTCCCATATAAGATGTGTCCACTCTCATGCGTCTTTCTTCTCTAATTACCTCTTTTTCTGTATAAAATTCTCTGAATACTGGATTTTTAAGTCTATCAGATTCCAAAGAAAACCATAGCTCTGCTTTATTTGCTGGAAGAGAACAATAATACAGGGTATAGTCAGTTGAAGTACCTGCATTTAGATCCTCACCACCATTTCTCTCTATTATCTTTGAAAATTCATTGTGCTTTACTAAAGAATTAGCTTTATGCAAAATTTTTTCAAATTCATCTTTATAAATTTTGCATTTTCCCTGATTTTCTTCTAAGTCTTTACATTTTATATATTTTTTATAAGCCTCATCTAATTTTTTCAACAATACCTTTTCTTTAGAATAATCTTTGGTTCCTATGTCTTTTGTACCTTTAAATGCCATATGCTCAAATATATGGGCAATACCAGTGTGACCTGTTTTTTCATCTACACTACCAACTTTTACAAATGTCACAAAACTCACCACTGGTGATGTCTTTCTCTCCATTACCACAAATGTCATTCCATTTTTTAATGTAAAAGAATGGATCCTTTGCTTTAATTTATCCATGGAAATAACTTTGTCTCCTTGTGCATATACATTGGCTGTTAATACTCCAAAAAACAAAACAAATATAAACAAATATTTCTTCATTTCTCTTATGCCCCTTGATCATAAATTTCCCTTAAAATTTCTTCTCCTCCACTATTTAGTAAATATCTACCAAGTTCTTTTCCCACTTTAGTGGCATCTGGAGAAGGTCCATTTTTTTCGCCATATATAAACTTTTTGCCAGCTATATCAGAAATAAATCCCCTAATATAAACTTTATTGTCTTTTAACTCAGCATAAGCTCCAATAGGAACCTGGCATCCACCTTCAAGCTCATCCAAAAATCCCCTTTCCGCCATTACGCACACCTTGGTTTCATAGTGGTCTAAAAAGGATATAATCTCCAAAAGCTCATTATGATCCTTTTTATACTCAATACCAAGTGCACCCTGTCCTACTGCAGGGAAAAATAGAGGTGGGGCCAATACTTCCATATACGTGCTGGATATATTCAATCGTTTTAAACCTGCCACAGCTACAATTATTGCATCATACAGACCTTGTTTTAATTTCCTCACCCTTGTATCTAAATTCCCCCTGAGCATCTTGATATCTAAATCTGGACGAGTTTTTTTTAACTGCGCCTGTCTCCTTAAACTACTAGTGCCAACTACTGCACCATCTGGAAGGGATTTTAAATCTGGATACTTCTCTGACAAAAATGCATCAAATGGTTCTTCTCTTTTTGGAATTATGCCAACTTCCAAGCCTTCAGGTAATACAGATGGCACATCTTTCATAGAATGCACTGCTATATCTGCATGACCCATTAGCAGGGCTTCTTCTATTTCTTTTACAAAGAGACCTTTCCCCCCTATCTTTGCAAGTGGGACATCCAATATTTTATCTCCAGAAGTCTTAATTATTTTGTATTCAACCTCTATATCCCTGTATTTTCCCTTTATGAGATCACCAATATAATAGGCCTGCCAGAGTGCTAATTTACTTCCCCTGGTTGCTATACGTATCTTTTTCATGATGTTATCTTCCAGTTGACTATTACCCTCCACAAGTGGCACAATTCCCTCCTGAACAACCTGCACATGAAGATCCTCCACTACTGGATGAAAGAGAGTCCAAAGAATTTCCACCAGATACCTTTGACCTGCAAAGAGACATTAGTTTTTTGGTATTTTTACTATTACATTTTGGACATTGTACTTCTTCATCATTTTTAAATACCAGTTCTTCAAACTTACTGTTACAATCTGCACATACATATTCATAGATTGGCATCTTAAACCTCCTTATATAATAAAATTATGCATATAAATCTAGTTTTTGCACTTCTTCAAATAAAAATACATCTATAAGTTCACATACTAAATGAATTACACTTATATGAATTTCTTGTATAAGTGGAGTTGACTCTGTTGGTACTATGAGTGCATAATCACATCTATCAACAAACCTAATTCCTTTTGCCCCTGTTAGGCCTATTGTTTGAATATTTTTTTCTTTTGCAGCATCTATTGCATTCAAAATATTTTTACTTCTACCAGAGGTAGAAATAGCAACCAAAACATCCCCTTCTTGCCCAATACCTTTTACCTGTCTGCTAAATACATCCTTAAAGCTATAATCATTACTAATACAAGTAAGTATAGAAGTATCAGTTGTCAATGCAATGGCTGGAAGTGCTGGTCTTTCTAATTTATATCTGCCAACTAATTCTGCAGCCATGTGTTGAGCATCAGCTGCACTCCCTCCATTTCCACATATTAAAACCTTACCACCTTTAACCAGGCTGGCAGCAATTGTCCCGGCAATATCTATTATTAACCTTGCATTTTCCTCAAAAAATAGGGTCCTAAGTTTGGCTCCCTCTGTAGAATGGTAATTGATTATCTCAAGTTCTTTTTGAAACATAAAAATACCCCGTATATTACTTTTTAAACCCAATGGCAATTTGTATAGGTTTTCCATTTTGGTGTCAAATTCAATACAAAACAAAATACACTCAAAAAAACTGGAAAAACAAAATATTTTACGCTATAGGTATATATTGTCTTTGGTCACTGGTATAAAAAGAAAAAAATGGAGGTTACCAATGGGAGACAAAATAAAACAAATACGGGGAATGGAGATTTTAGATTCAAGGGGAAATCCAACTGTAAGGGTATTTGTAGAACTTGAATCTGGAATAAAGGTATCAGCGTCAGTTCCATCTGGTGCAAGCACAGGAGAAAACGAAGCCCTTGAGCTCAGGGATAACGATCCCAATAGGTATTTAGGAAAGGGGGTTCTAAAGGCAGTTTCAAATGTAAATGAAAAAATAGCCCCAAAATTAATTGGTCTAGATCCAACCAACCAATTAGAAATAGACAAAATAATGTTGGAGCTCGATGGAACAGAAAACAAATCAAACCTTGGAGCAAATGCTATTTTAGGTGTTTCCATGGCGGTTTGCAGGGCAGCTGCAATGTCCTGTGGACTACCCCTTTATAAATATCTTGGTGGCACTACAGCAAGGAGGATCCCTGTTCCGTGTATGAATATTTTAAATGGCGGAGCACATGCAGACAACAGCGTTGATATACAGGAATTTATGGCAGTTCCCGTGGGCGCGCCTACTTTTTCAGAAGGACTGAGATATATATCTGAAACATTTCATGTACTGAAAAAAATACTAAAAGAAAAAGGACTTGCAACATCAGTAGGAGATGAAGGGGGATTTGCTCCTAATTTAAAGAGCAATGAAGAGGCCCTGGATTTAATTATTCAGGCAATAGAGAAGGCAGGATATAAGCCTGGGGATCAAATAGCCATTGCATTAGACTCTGCTGCCTCATCCTTTGCCACTGAAAAAGTTGGTGAATATGATTTAAAGTGGTCTGGAGGCGGCAAAAAAACAAGTGATGAAATAATAGAGATGGCAAAAGAGTGGATATCCAAATATCCAATCGTGCTCTGGGAAGATCCACTTTCTGAAGAAGATTGGGAGGGATTTAAAAAATTCACTAAAGAATTTGGGGATAAAATTGAGGTTGTAGGTGATGATATATTTGTCACTAATACAAAATATATAAAACAGGGAATTGAACAAGAAACTGCCAATTCAGCTCTTATTAAATTAAATCAAATTGGAACGGTAACAGAGACCATAGAGGCAATACGGCTCTGCAGAAACGCAGGATGGAGATACTTTATATCCCATAGATCAGGTGAAACAGAAGATGACTTTCTTGCTGACTTTTCTGTTGCTATGGATGGTGGCCACCTAAAGACTGGTTCTGCGTGCAGGAGTGAGAGGATCGCAAAGTACAATCGCCTCCTTGAGATAGAAATGGAACTTGGCAAAGGCGCCGAGTATTACTGGAAATGATGCTTATAAAACTTACCCCAGGTTTTTAAATCCTGGGGTTAAAATTTATATATTTTTTGATGCAAACAGAAGGCCCCTTAAAAGCAAATCTGGTCTTATCTCATCAATGGATTTGCACACATTTTTTACCTTCTCAGCAAAACCACCAGTGGCCACGACAGTGATCTCTCCAGATAAAAACTCTTTTAGTTGAGTGCACAGACCATCTACCATTGAAGCAAAACCAAAAATAAATCCATGTGTCATGCTGGTTACAGTGGAATTCCCAATGAGCATCTTGCCATCATCCACATCCAGACTTATTTTCGGCAATTTAGCGGTCTTCTGGCCTAGCGCCTGGAGTGATGATAAGATTCCAGGACAAATAAGCCCACCCAAATATATGTTGTCTTGAACACATTCCAGGGTAGTGGCTGTTCCAAAGTCTATTACAATTAGGCCTGGTGTGGAAAATAGTTCCCTGGCAGCATAGGCAGTTACCAATCTATCAGACCCCACCTCATATGGATTTGCATATCTATTTTCTAAAGGCAAAGGCAAATCCTCTGGAACAAATATAACATCACACATGGAATATTTGTTTCCAGCTTCTTTGATTATTCCGTTTAATGGTGGAACCACTGATGATACCATCCATAAATCAATTTCATTTATTTGCACTTTAACGTGCCTGGTAAGGGCAAAGATCTTAAAACCAAAAGTATCAGATGTCTCCCTTAAAGAGGTGGGCAAGACATAGGTAGAAACAATCTTATTGCCAACAGCAAGTCCTATTTTCGTATTTGTATTACCCACATCTATTAGTAATAGTTTTTTTGCCTTCATACTACCTCCTATTATAAGGTAAACAAAGTAAAGGCTCTACTTGATAATATTTCTTTTTTTGAGTAAGTTTAAACGTAATTTTTAAAAAATAGGGTGTTATAAAAAAAACATCAAGGTATAAATACTGGAGTTTCTTTATGATAAAGTTCAAACAATACCGTGAAACTGTAGAATTTCACAGTCCTAAAAATCAGTTTAAAAAAACAAAAATAAACTTAGAGATCAGAGAAGACCCATTAACAGGCTTTAGGTCAATTATCAATAAATATCTGGTGAATAAAAGAGGACTGCTCTATCCAGATACAGACTATGAATATTTAGACTATATTGGTGAGAGAAGTAAAAAATTTTGCTTTATGTGTGATCACAGGTTAGAAAAAATGACGCCGTATTATCCAGAAGATTTTCTGGAACAAGGAAGACTTAAATACAAAGATGCAGTACTTTTTCCAAACTTATATCCCCTCTCAAAATTTCACGCAGTTATAAGGCTTACATCTGATCATTTTAAAAAACTAGGAGAAATAAACTCAAAAATGCTATTTAATGGCTTTAAACTGGCCTTTAATTTTTTAAAAAAAACTTTTGATTATAATAAAAGATATAAGTATCCAACAATAAATGCCAATTTTATGTTTCCATCAGGTGCAAGTGCAACCCATCCCCATTTTCAGATAATGAACTTCCTTATCCCTTCCACCTTTCACCAGTTGTTATTGGATAGATTAAAAGAGTATTATGAAAAATATGGTTCATGCTATTTTATAGACTTAATAAAAACAGAGAAAGAGTTAAATAAAAGGTATATTGGAGAGGTTGGTGATGGGGTATGGATTTCAGCCTATTCACCTATGGGAAGAAATGAAGTCCAGATAATTTGGCCCAAAAAAGAAAACTTCTTTCATTTTACTGAAAAAGATATAAAAGACTTAAGTGAGGGACTAGAAAAACTATTTATCTATTTTCATTCAAAAAAGATATCAACCTATAACTTTTCCCTCTTAAGTGGGCCATTAAATGAAAAAGCTCCATATTTTAGGTGCATAATGAAGATAGTTAATAGACAGAATGTAGTAAAACACCACAGGACAGATGACTATTTTTTACAGAAGATACTTAAAAATGAACTCTCTGAGATTACACCTGAGGATTTAGCCAAAGAGATAAGGGAATTTTTTGATTATAAAAAATTCGCATGAAAAAGGCGCTAATCTTAAACTCAACATCTCCCCCTCCTTAAAATTTTAAGATTAGCGCCTATGTTTTTTTAATTTTAAAGTCCCTATTTTATCCAGGGCTTTCCAACTGGTAGATTAATGCCAACATCAGCGAAGATAATGTGGGCCATTAAATACCATGCAAGGCACGCACATAACAACAAGTCCCAAGCTGCCAATGTTCCCATAGCTTTGCTGCCTGCAAGTTCTTTTAAATCTAGCCCAATAAAGCCAAGAAGTAATGTCAAAAATATAAGTGCAAGTACTGTATGGTGTTTCATAGAAGCTATAAACATAATAGCTGTATAAATAGTCCAAACAAGGAGAAAAAATCCAAGCCCTTTGCCTGTTAATTTAAGTACTGGATAAGCCTTTACCAATTCAGGATTGGTTCCCATAATTACAAAAAAGCACAATGCTATCCAAAAGGCACCATAAGATACAAAGGCGCTAAAGCCAAAGTTATTTCCCAACTTAAATTCAAAATATCCAGCAATCATCTGGGCAGCCCCACCATAAAACAGGCCTAACCATAATACAGGGGTAATTCCAACCCAACCAAGGTTATGACATTGGAGTATAAAAGTGGTCATTGCAAAACCACCCAAACCTACTGCTGCTGGATTACCTAATTTTACTTCACTCATCTTCCCCCTCCTTAATTATTAATTATTCTTAAAAAGTTACATTCCTATTTTATCTCACGGAAGGCAGTACTTTAACTGCCTTCCCTCTTTATCCATTACCCTTGAACCATCTTTTTGATCTCTTCTACCACTTGAGGATTGGACAGGGTCGTAATGTCACCAAGATCTTGTTTCTTGTTGGATATTGCAGCCAGGATTCTGCGCATGATCTTACCAGACCTGGTCTTTGGCATATCAGGAACAATAAATACCCTTG
>NZ_JBMYBT010000060.1:0-2270 GCF_053993635.1 Desulfothermus sp.
TTATAAACCTCAGTTACAGGGTCTTTACCTTCTGCAATCACATTATAACTCTTCACATAGCCGGCACTGGCTGAGGTAATCCGATCATAAATCAACTTTCCCTGAGAAACATTGGATGTTGAAGTAACCAGTGAGCCAAGAGCCTCCTCCACTGCTGCCCTAATACCATTATTAATAGCCGCCTGTCTTGTTTGTCCTTCCCCAATAGCAACAATAGTCCTCGCTAGTAAGGGTGAACCAATCAATAAAAAGAACAACACACCCATGAAAATAGATTTACTCTTCATAAGCCTTTCCTCCTTTTAGTTTTATTTAAGGATTAAAAAATACCTTCATTGACTGCAATGTAGGACTATTTGGATTTAATTTAAGCCCTTTTTCCAACAATTTTTTTGCTTTTTCCTTTTTATTAATCTGGAGAAAATACCTTATTCCTATCTGGTAAATACGTGTTTCATATGGGTATTTTTCTATAGCCTTATTTATAACAATTTCAATTGATGGATCTTGAATCATTGAAAGGGAATATATGTAATAAATATATATACTCGCATTTGAGTAAATTGGAACCACTTTTTTAAAAATCTCCACTGCTTTGCCATAATTACCCTTATTTAAAAAAGAAATCGCTTCTTGAGCCTTGTTTTTCGCATCGTTAATCAACTCTTTCATGGTGATCTCTTTTCCATTAGGGTATGGGCCTGACAAAAATGACACCACCTCTACATCCCCTTTAAGGCGAAATTCTGAAGGATTGATTGAACCTAAAAAATTTGACTTTATTTTTATGGGAGTTTTAGTTTCAATATTCATATTATTATCAATAAAATTATTATATACCATGTCAATATTTCCTCTATTAATTTTTATAGCTAACTTATTTCTTTCAAAATTACAATTAGTTATTTTTACCTTCCCATCCTTTATTATTAAAGCAGTATTAAGTTCTCTAAATGTGGAATTTGAAACTTTGGCCTGACTTATGGATTCTATAATTAATCCGGTATATCCTTTTAAAATATACAAATTTTCAGCATCAACATTCCCCTTTACATAAATATGGGATATGCCTTGAATCTTGAGTCTAGACATTGCCAAATTACCAGTTTCATCTACCAAAATTTTTTTTGTACTATTTGTATCATTTGAGTGGATAAAACTGGATTTTATAGTTAAATTTCCTTGCACCTTTAATGTAGAATTATTCCTAAATTCAATGTCCACATTGGGTCCTATCACAACATTTGAGCCAAAGGGTATGGTGCTTGTTCCGGTAATAAAATATTTTCCTTTATTTATATTTGAAACAATTATATCAGGCAATTTTTTTTCAGTAAAAACCGGAAGGGAAAGAGGTCCAATTTGAACAGGTTTTGACTTATTCCCTACCTTATCCAAACTTACAATTCTATAAAAATAATCCTCACCAGTTTTCACACTGGTGTCAGTCCATGAGAAATCTGACACTTCTGCTATTTTTTTGTAATCAGATAAGGGCTTATTACTCCTGTAGATCTCAAATTTAGTTGTGTCAGTATCTGTGGTGGTCCACTTAAGGACTATTGAATCCTTGTTTATAACAGAAGATAGATCTTTAATTTCTTTAGGAGGAATACCATCAATACGAACAAGGGGGGAAGATTCCATCCAGTCACGCCTCTCGCCTTGCTCATTTTCAAGATGAACATAAATTATACCCCTTTTTAAAGAATCTCCTTCACGTACTATATACATTCCCTTATATATCCCATTTTGGACCTCTGCCATTGGCACCTTTTTAATAAGAGGATCCACATCAAAATAGGCCTTGCCTCCAGATGTACCTTCTAATCCCACCATAATCTTATCACCGATTTTAAAAGTAGAATTAGATACATTTGTTACCACTCTAAGAATCTTAGGTTTTTTTGCAGCACTAGAAAAACTTGGTATTAAACTGGATATCTTAAATGCCCAATCAAAAATTACATTTTTTATATTTACATTTCCTTCACTACTGACAACTGAAGATACAACTGTAGCAATAGCTCCTAATGGATCGGTTGCTATGGACAATTTTTTTCTCGTTGCAGTTTCTCGCCAGCAACCTAATTTTTTCTCTTGAGTATACAAACAAATTTCTCCATCCATTTTGTAATACTGAGCAAAGGCAATATTAAAACTTGAAAGTCTATATACACTTATTGTCAATATTCCATCAAAATCTGGATTCTTTTTAAAAATTTTTTTTAGTTTTTTATAATTGGGACTTTTGGAAAAATTAATATCAC
>NZ_JBMYBT010000061.1:0-18265 GCF_053993635.1 Desulfothermus sp.
AGCTCTCTTCCTCCCCTGATTATTGCAGTATCGCCAGCAATTTTTATATCTGCTCCAAGCCTCATGAGTTCTAAGGCCTGCATAAACCTGTTCTCAAAAATAGTCTCTTTGATCATACCTGATCCCCTAGCAGTACACATAAGCGCCATAAACTGGGCCTGCATATCTGTTGGAAAACCTGGATAGGGCTGGGTTATTATGTCAATACAATTGATTGGATCCTTTGCATCAACAAACAAACTGCTATTTTCAATATAAACCTCAACTCCCATTTCCTGTAATTTTGCTATAATAGCATCCATAGCAAAAATGGGTGCATTTTTAACTTCAATAGAGCTCCTGGTTATTGCTCCAGCAACAAGGTATGTACCAGCCTCGATTCTATCTGAAATCACTTCATATTCACATCCTCTCAGTTCCTCAACACCTTGAATTCTGATTACATGAGTACCATGCCCTTCAATTTTGGCCCCACACTTGTTTAAAAAATTTGCCAGATCAACTATTTCTGGCTCTCTTGCTGCATTCTCTAAAATGGTCTCACCCCTTGCCAATGTGGCGGCCATGAGCAAATTTTCAGTTCCACCCACTGTGGGAAAATCAAAATTAATGTGAACACCTTTAAGTATATCACACTTAGCATCAATATATCCCTGTTCTACTTGTATCTTGGCACCCATTTTCTCAAGGCCAAGAATATGCATGTCCACTGGTCTGACCCCAATGGCACATCCACCAGGAAGGGCTACCCTTGCCCTTTTTCTCCTTGCCAAAAGAGGACCTAAACACAAAATAGATGCCCTCATTGTCCTAACCAGATCATAGGGGGCTTCATCATTTATAATTTTTGGGGGAGTTACTATAATTGTTCTTTGCTCTTTCTGATATACAACTTCACAACCAAGGATTTGGAGCAATTTAACTGTTGTTTCTATATCCCTCAAATTAGGGATATTACCCAGTTTTACGCTATCTGATAAGAGGAGAGTTGCGAATAATATAGGCAGCGATGCGTTTTTTGACCCACTTATCTCAACAGGTCCTGATAGTTTATTTCCACCTTCTATAACCAATCTATCCATTTTTACTTGACCTCTATTTTTTTTTCATATATTAGATCTTTCATCTGTGGTGGGTGTAGCTCAGGTGGCAGAGCACTTGGTTGTGGCCCAAGTGGTCGCAGGTTCAAATCCTGTCACCCACCCTTTTTTATCTCTTCCTAAGTTTCCTCACATCACCAATTCTCATGGTCAATTTTTCCTTATCAAAATATTCCAACAATGGGATTGAGTATTTTCTGCTTAGCCCTGTTAATTCTTTAAAATGTTGAGGCTTCATCTCTTCATTTTGTTCAAAAAATTTAAGCAACTTGGTTTTAATATCTTCTATAATATCCTTTGGATAAAAGATATCTTCTTTGATCTTTACTAACTCACCTTTATCAGTAAGTAATTTTAAAATTGGATCTAAAACTTTCTTTTCTAACCCCAATTGTTCAACCAAATTTTTTACAGTAGGAGGTTTGTACTTACTCCTTTTAAAAAGTTCTAAAATCTGTTTCTTTATTTTTTCTTGATCTTGTTTAAGGGAAACTGTGTAACCTTTTATCTTTATAAGCTCTCCCTCTGATTCAATAAGACCCTGTTTAAAAGAATATTCAAGTACAAAGTGTACGAGCTTTTGATTTAAATCCTTTCCCCAGTCAGAAATTATCTGTCCTTTAGAAATTCCTGGTTCAATTGGATTTTTTGCATGAAACTCTTTTATGTAACTAACCAAACTATCCTGCAATTTTAAAATCCAAACTCTGCCTATATAGATTTTCTCTTCCTTATCAAAACAGAAAACTTCCTGTCTTGACTGTAATTTTTCCAACTCCTTTTGAAGTTGTTTTAATGCTACATTAGTCAATACATGAAGTTCCTTTAAGCTGTATCCCCTAAATCCTATTTGTTCTAAGTGGAGGATAATCTTTTCTTTTGTGTCTGCTTCTATGAGTTTTTTTAACACATCTACCTGCTTAGAAAATCTCTTTATCTTCTGGCCAATTGGATTTATTATGGTGCCTCCTCCAATGGTTCTTAATGGGGAAAAGGACCTTACAACAAACTTGTCACCACAAAGTCCCACCATAGGCTCTGGGAACCTGATCTGGGCATATCCTGTCTCTCCAGGCTGAAGCTTGTCTCTATCAAGTAAATATATCCTTGCCATAATCTCAGTGGTTCCATGATGAAAATGCACCTCTTTTCTGTGCAAAATAGGCCTTGGTGAGGACGATAGACAGGTAATTTCCACATCAAATGTATTTGAAGGAAACAGGGTATCAGGCCGTGCAATTATATTACCTCTCTCAATGTCTTCTACTTCTACCTGCGCCAGATTTATAGCTGTCCTTCTGCCAGCAGATACATCTTTAACAGATTCTCCATGCACCTGTATATTTCTCACCTTTGAGACCTTTTTGTATGGATAGATAAAGACATCTTCTCCAACTGAAATCTTTCCTGATACGAGGGTGCCTGTTACAACTGTTCCATGACCTTTTAAGGTAAAGACCCTATCCACAGGTAGGACAAAAATATCAGAAGTACTTCTTTGTTTAACTTTGTCCACTATTTCCTCAATAGCGTGTGTAAGCTCCTTTAGTCCTTCACCAGTATGGGCAGATACAGGGACAATTTTTGCGTCTTTTAAAAAAGTATTGGACAAATAATCTGAAACATCTTCTATTGCCAATTCCCTTAATTCCTCATCCACCATATCTATCTTGGTGAGGGCTACCACTCCCTTATTTATTCCAAGCAATGAACAAATTTCAATGTGTTCCCTTGTCTGGGGCATAATACCTTCGTCTGCTGCTACTACTAACAAAACAAAATCTATCCCAGTGGCACCAGCCACCATATTTTTTACAAATTTTTCATGTCCAGGCACATCCACTATTGAGAGTCTTGTACCATTTGGCAGGTCCAGATATGCAAAACCAAGCTCAATAGTAATTCCCCTTTTTTTCTCGTCTTTTAACCTATCACAATCAATTCCTGTTAAGGCCTTTATTAAGGTAGTTTTTCCATGATCTATATGGCCAGCAGTACCCATAACTATAGACATATGTATTCTCCAATTAACTTATCTTAGAGATTGAAAATTCTTACATATAACCGTGATTAGTGATTCGTAATTCGTGATTCGTGATTAGTGATTAGTGATTAGGAAGAGGAATGAGTAGTGAACCAATTCACCCATACACCAATATACCAATATACCAATAACCAAAAATAAATTGCTATTAAAAAAATTAAAATTTGTAAAGGTTTTTAAATTTCCTAAAAATTCTGTTTTTAACTAATAATTTTTTTGTACATGTTGTCTTGACAATTTTTAGCTCCCGCCCATATAAATGAAAGACCAATAACCGTGATTCGTGATTAGCGATTAGGAAGAGGGATGAGTAGTGAACAAATACACCAATACACCAATATACCAATACACCAATTTTATAAGGATATAATAAGGCCTGCCCTTAAATTTTTTAGAACAAAAACTAATATTTTAAGAAGGGAGTTGATATGCGGGACATATTAGAAAAACAACGTACCTTTGCTTTGCTCGGAAGTACTGGAACAGGGAAAACATCTTTAGCAGAAATGATATTTTTTAATGTTGGAGTAACCACAAGGCTAGGGACCATCCCAAATGGTAATACGGTACTGGATTACGAGCCAGAGGAAATCAAGAAAGGTGGATCAATCCAACCTGCATTTGGTGTGTACACATGGAAAAAAAATAAACATTTTTTAATTGACACCCCTGGTGACTCAAATTTTCAGGGAGAACTCCCATACCAGCTAGTTGCAGCAGATGGTATTTTGTATGTTTTAGATGCAACTGATGGAGTTAAACCCCAGGACAAAAAGTTATGGAATGAAGCAAAAGAGTTTGAACTTCCAACAATTGTTGTTGTAAACAAGATGGATCGGGAAAGGGCTGATTTTGAAAAGGCCTTAAAGGGTATCCAGGATGTTCTCAAGGCAAAACCAATGGTAAAATATTATCCCATTGGAGCTGAAGCAGATTTTAAGGGAGTTGTGGATGTATTAGAGAAAAAGGCCTATTTCTTTAAAGATGATGGAAAAATCGAAACAGGGGATGTACCTGCAGATTTAACAGACAAAATCGAAGAATTGTATGAATATTCCGTTGAAAATATTGCTGAAAGTGATGAAGAACTAATGGAAAAATATCTAGAAGAAGGAGAGCTTGGCGCTGATGATATAAAAAATGGGCTGAGAAAAGGGGTCTTGAGTGGAGAGATTGTGCCTGTGTGCGCAGTATCTGCCCTTCAAAATAAAGGTGCAGAACTTATTTTAAACATGATTCAAGATCTGCTGCCATCTCCACTTGATAGAAAACCCTGGAAGGGGGTTGATGGGACAATTCGCAAATCATCAGAAGAAGAACCTCTGGCTGCCTTTGTATTTAAGACAATTACAACCCCATTTGGCGGCTTACTCTCAATGATAAGGGTATTATCTGGTAAACTCTCTTCTGATATGCAGGTATACAATCCAGAAAAGAATTCCAAAGAAAAATTGGGACAGCTCCAGTATGTAATTGGTAAAAAAATGGAACCATGCAAAGAAGAAGTAGGACCAGGGGCCATTGTAGCTGTTGCAAAATTAAAGAGCACACAAACAGGCGATACCATTTGTGATGAAAAAAATCCATTTACACTGGACAAACCCAAATTGCCACCTCAGGTACTATCATATGCAATTAGTGGAGAAAATAAGGGTGATGAAGATAAAATGATGGCTGCTGTGCAAAAACTCCTTGAAGAAGATACAAGTTTAAAAGTCCAGCACAGCGAAGAAACAAAGGAAATTCTACTCTCTGGAATGGGACAATTGCACATTGAAATGTCTGTTGAAAAGGTAAAAAGGAGAAGTAAGGTCGGAGTCAAATTAAAAGAGCCTAAGATACCGTATAAAGAGACAATTAAAGGTAAGGCTGAAGCACATGGTAGATATAAAAAACAGACTGGTGGCCGTGGTCAATTCGGAGACTGCTGGATCAGGATGTCTCCATTGCCAAGGGGCGCAGGTTATGAATTTGAAAACCAGATAGTTGGTGGAGTCATACCAAAACAATTTATCCCAGCAGTGGATCAGGGTATTCAGGAAGCAGCTAAAAAAGGGGTCCTTGCTGGATATCCTGTGGTGGACTTTAAAGTAGAGCTCTATGATGGATCTTACCACAGCGTGGATTCGTCAGAGCTGGCATTTAAAATTGCAGGCTCAATGGCGTTTAAAGAGGCAGCAGAAAAAGCAGGCCTTGTGCTTTTGGAACCTATAATGAAAATGGTAATCACAGTACCTGAAGAGTTTATGGGAGATGTGATTGGTGATTTATCTAGTAGAAGGGGTAAAGTACTTGGATATGAATCCCAGGATGGAATCGCTGAAATCCAGGCACAGGTCCCAATGGCCGAGGTGCTAAAATATGCCCCTGATTTAAGGTCTATGACAGGTGGGCAGGGAACCTTTGTTATGGAATTTGACCACTATGAAGAATGTCCACCCAATATCCAAGAAAAAGTACTTGAAGAGGTTAAAGCACAAAAACAAGAATAAAAACCAAAGGGAGGTAGCTTTACCTCCCTTATTTTTTTATCCCTTTTTTCTCACACAATTTTTCTATTTCACACTCATTACATTTAGGCGATCTTGCCTTACACACATCCCTCCCAAACCACACGAACAGGTGATTTACAAGATGCCAGTCTTTTCTAGGAAAAATCTCCATTAAATCCCTCTCAATAATTATGGGATTTTTAGATTCTGTAAAACCCAATCTAAAAGATATGCGTTTTACATGGGTATCTACCGCAATTCCTTGATTTTTTGAAAAACAGTTGGACAAAATAATATTTGCTGTCTTTCTAGCAACTCCTGGAAGTGTTAAAAGTTTGTCCATCTCTGCTGGAACTTCCCCATTATATTCATTTAAGATCTTTTTTGCCGTTCCAATTAAATTCTTTGCCTTATTTCTAAAAAATCCAGTTGAACGCACTACCTCTTCCACCTCTTCTTGACTGGCCTCTGATAAGGATTTTAAATCCGGCCATTTTTTAAAAAAAACAGGGGTTACCTTATTTACCCTATCATCAGTACATTGAGCAGCTAAAATAGTTGCCACAAGGAGTTCCCATGGACTCTTCCACACCAATTTTGTCCTGGGGTTTGGATACCTTTTTTTTAAAATCTCTAAAACTTTCTTTGCTCGCTTTTTAAGCTCCATCACTCACTCCTTGAAAATATGCTAATTCGTACTTATTATTTCCTTGCAAATTAATATAGATCTAATTAAATCACAACAAAAAGGAGTCCTCTATGGAAACCAAATTGTTTTACGTCACATGCAAAGACAAAGATGAGGCAAAAAGCATAGCCAAAAAACTTTTGGAAGAAAAATTAATTGCCTGTGCAAATATATTCCCTGAGGTCGATTCTTTTTTTTGGTGGCAACAAAAAATTGACAGCGCAAAAGAGGTCCCAATGATTTTGAAGACAAAGAAAACATTATCTAAAGAAGTCATAACAAAAATAAAGGAACTCCATTCATATGAGTGTCCATGTATTGTGGAGATACCAATTACTGGTGGATATAAAGAGTTTTTAAAATGGATTTGTGAGGAGACCAAATAATTATGAAGTTTTTTATCCGCACATTTGGCTGCCAGATGAATGTTGCTGATTCCTTTTGGATTTCATCGGCCCTTGTATCAAAGGGATTTGAGGTGACCTATCAAGAAAAAGATGCAGATATAATTTTAGTAAATACGTGCAGTGTAAGAAAAAAGCCTGAAGAGAAACTTTATAGTTTTCTTGGCAGAATATACCCCTATTTTAAAAAAAATCCACATCTCATAGTGGGGGTTGGTGGTTGTGTTGCCCAACAACTTGGTGAAAAAATCTGGAAAAAATTTCCATTTGTCAGGTTGATTTTTGGTACAGATGGAGTCCCTTATGTGCCTCAGACTATCACCAGACTAATTTCCACACCTTCCCTTAAAATAAGTTTATTGGATTTTAAAGATTTTTATCCAGAAAGGGATATAGTAATTGAAGAGGAGTTATTAAATAATCACCCTGTAGCATATGTTAATATTATGCAGGGTTGTAATAATTTTTGTGCTTATTGTATTGTCCCCTATACCAGAGGTAGGCAAAAATCCAGACACAGTGAAAAAGTCCTTGAAGAGTGTAAGAGATTGGTGGATGCTGGAGTGAAAGAAATAATGCTTCTTGGTCAAAATGTGAATAGCTATGGTAAGGATAAATACGGTGATGGCGTAAGCTTTGAAGACCTACTTGTTAAAGTATCAAAAATAGAAGGGTTAAAAAGAATTAGGTTTACAACATCTCATCCAAAGGACATATCAGATAAATTGATTGAACTTTTTGGGAAGTTAGACAATCTATGTCCTGCTATACATCTTCCTCTACAGGCTGGATCAAACAGGATATTAAAGCTAATGGGTCGAAAATACTTAAAAGAAGATTATCTCAGGATAATTGATAAACTGAGAAAGGTAAGGGAAGATATAGTGATAACCACAGACCTGATCGTGGGTTTTCCAGGTGAAAGGGAAGAAGATTTTAGAGAAACCTTGGATATGGTCAAAAGAGTTGAATTTGACAGCAGTTTTTCTTTTAAATACTCTGACAGACCAGGGACAAGGGCAGAAAAGATGGAACCAAAAGTTCCTGAAGAGGTAAAATCAAAAAGACTTAAGGAGTTGCAAAATATCCAAGACGAACTTACTCTAAAATCCATGAATAAACTTCATAACCAAACTGTTGAAGTATTAGTGGAAGGAAGGAGTTCTAAACAACTAAAAAAAGGAGTTGTCTCTTTTAGGGGGCGAGAACCAGGAGGCAGGGTAGTTAATTTTTTAGTTAACAAGGAAATGGTTCCCTCTGTTTTTATAGGTTCAATTGTAAACATAAAAATTACAGAAGTGAAAAAACATTCTTTATTTGGGGAGGTGAGAAAATAATATGGTAGAAATGAAGATATTTGGACTTGCACTTGATGAACAATCCCAGGTGCCTATTTTAATATTAAAAGATATTGAAGAAAAAAAGGTGTTACCAATATGGATCGGGGCAATGGAGGCCATGTCTATATCTATCAGTCTAAACAAAATAAATATGGCCCGTCCATTAACCCATGATCTAATGATTAACATCCTCGAGACCATGGGGGCAAAAATAACAAAGGTATGTATTGTGTCATTAAAAGAAGGGACTTATTATGCAGAAATACACATAGAACAAGAAGATACTGTCTATGTAATTGACTCAAGGCCCTCAGATGCCATAGCCCTTGCAATTAGGTGCGATGCAAAAATATTTGCCAATGAAACCCTTCTTGAAGATCTACAAAAACATTTAAATAAAGACCATGAAGTGGTGTTAAAAGACGAAGAAGCAGAAAAGTGGACTGAGCTACTGGAACGGATTGGAGATGAGGAATTTAAGTATAAGATGTAAATAACTTAAACCGGGATTCATGGGAATATGATTGACCTACACACACATACAGTATTCAGCGATGGCGAGCTAATCCCCGCTGAACTAATCCAACGGGCCAAAACAGCGGGATATAAGGCAATAGCTATTACAGATCACGTGGACCACACAAACATTGAACACGTCTTAAAAAGCTTAGTTGGTGGTGTAAGAGACCTTTGTATGGTCTCTTCAATGGACGTAATTGTGGGTGTTGAAATAACTCATGTACCACCGCCATTAATTTCTGATTTAATCAAAAAGGCCAGAAATCTTGGAGCTAAGTTAGTGGTGGTACACGGGGAAACCATTGTTGAACCAGTTGAAAAGGGCACTAACTTGGCTGCAATTGAGGGACGATGTGATATCCTGGCCCATCCAGGATTAATTACAGAGGAAGAAGTAAAACTAGCTGCTGATTCAGGAGTCTATTTGGAGATTACCACAAGATCTGGCCATTCACTCACCAATGGACACGTGGCTAATCTTGCCAAAAAATATGGAGCAAAACTTGTTATAAATAATGATGCCCATTCTCCACAGGACCTAATTTTTGTTGAAAAAAGAAAATTGATTGCCATGGGTGCTGGACTCACTTATAGAGATTATATACAAATAGAGCACAATTCAGAAACAATCTTAAATAATATTTTAAATAGATAAAATCAACTAAGGAATTAAAATGGGGATAGAATCTACAACAGGAATATTTTACCTAATTCTAAATGCAACACTTGTGGTAAAAATAGTATTGGGTATCCTAGGTGCAATGTCCATTATTAGTTGGACCATTATTTTCTATAAAGCAATATCCTTTTACAAGGTAAAAAAAGGACTTAAAAGGGATATTAGGCTCCTTAAAGAATCACATGATCTTGCTTCAGCATTGAAAACCTTAAGGACTCGATACAACTCGACAATATATAAAATTTCTATAGCTTGTTTAAATGAAATTAAACAAATTGAAAAATCAAAAATTAATGATTTAAAAAAACCTGAAATAGCATCTCAATCCATAGAAAATACAATAAATAACCTTATCTCTGAAAAATTAATGGAATATTCTTCTTCTCTTTCATTTCTAGCCACCTGTACTAATTCTGCTCCTTTTATAGGACTATTTGGAACTGTTTGGGGGATTATGCATTCCTTTCACTCTATAGGACTTCAGAAAAGCGCAGGCCTAGCTACTGTTGCACCTGGAATTGCTGAAGCTTTGATAGCAACGGCAATTGGGCTTGCAGTGGCAATTCCAGCATCAATAGCATATAACAGCTTTATCTCCATTTTAACAGGAATTGAAAACCTGTATACAAGCTATAAAAATATATTTATAAATATGGTTAAAAGGGAACTCACAATATTTTCAGCTAGTAATTCAAATAAAAATGAATAAAAATGGTCTCAAAATTTCAAAACAAAAAATTCATTGCTGATATAAATGTTACTCCTTTTGTAGATGTAACGCTAGTATTGTTGATAATATTTATGATAACTGCTCCCCTTTTAGTTAAAGGTATTAAAGTTGATGTACCAGAAACTAAAGCTGTACGTACCTTAAAAAAGGGTAAAGATAAAATCATTATATCTATAGATAAAAACAAAAACATCTTTATAGATAAATATAAGCTTAAAATTGATAAATTAACAGATTACTTAAAAAGATTGGTATCAAATAAAAATCAAATGGTTTTTTTAAAGGCGGATAAAAATATTCCTTATGGCTTTATAGTAAAAGTAATGGGATACATTAAAGATGCTGGCATAGAAAAACTAGGTATCATCGCAGAGCCAGAAAATAAAAAAAGTAAATAATGCGATTTATAAGTTTATTATGCTCAATCATATTACATTTATTTATTGTTTATATTTCCATATTTATAGCAAAAAATAACGTTAAAATTGATTTAGATAAAAAAAATACATACAAGGTAAGTATTATTAGACTAAAGCCACAAAAAGAAAATCCTATAAAAAAAGTCCATTCCATCCCCAAAAAAGCAAGAATTATTAAAAGGAAAACATTGCATACAGCATCCAAAAAAAAAGTAATTAAAATTCCGCAAATAACAAAAAAAAGGATCAAAAAGAAACCAGCTAAAATAAATGTAGTAAAACAAAAAGAAAAGTTAGTAAAAAGTGCTTTTAAAGATGTATTAGCAGCTTTAAAAAAAGAGGAAATAGAAAAAGAAGTAATTAAAAAGGAAGTTAAAAATATATCAAAAAATATACATAATCAAGGAGATATAATTGAAGAAGATATCAAAGACTCTGTAGAAAAATATAAAGCCATCGCAGAAATCAAAATAAAGGCAAATTGGAGATATCCAGTAAAACAACCCAATTTATCGGCTGAAGTGGCAATAGTGATCGATAAAGATGGAAATATTATAGATATTAAATTTAATAAATCTTCAGGAAATAAAATTTTTGACAATTCAGTGGTAAAGGCTATAAAAGAAACAAAAAATTTAGATCCACTTCCATTATCCATCATTGGTAAAAATAAAAAAGTAATTATTACTATAACATTTGGTGGAGAAAGTGAAAAATGAAAAAAATTGGAATCATTATTTGTATCATATATCTGTTTCTATCTGTATCAAACATGGGATATTCTCAAAAAAATATCCTTCATTTAAATATATTGGAACCAGGACAACCACAATTAAATATAACTCTAATCCCTCCTATATTTTTAGGTACACAAAAAAATTATGACAATTCAACTAAAGAATTAGTAGATAAATTTTATCAGATATTTTTGAACAATTTATCGTATTTGCCTTTTTTAAATTTAATAAACCCTGATGCACTGATTGGTGGTGAAAAGATAAATGGTGTAACATTAAGGAATATTGATTTTGGGAAATTTGCGTTAAACAAAATAGACCTTCTAATTACAATTGGCTGGAAAATAATAGAAAAACAAAATATAAAAATCGAGGTTAGAACATTTGATGTTTATACTCCATCCCTTTACTTAGGCAAGGGATACATTATTAACAAACAAGTTCATACTTATCTTGCTGCCAATAAGTTTTGTGGACTCTTTATGAAGAAATTAACTGGTAGATCTGGTTTTTTTCAGTCAAAAATTGCCTTTGTGAAAAGGCTTAAAAACGGGTCAAAAAACCTGTTTATATCTACCCCTCAAGGGTATCTTCAAAAACAAATTACCTTTTTAAAGGGCATTGTTTTGTCTCCAGCCTGGTCATGGGATGGAAAGAAATTGGCCTTTACCTATCTCTCTAATAATCAGCATAAATTGCTAATTTGGTCAGCAGACGGCACTATTAAAAATGTATTTATCCCAGGAAATACTATTATATCTCCTAGTTTCACGCCCAATGGGGAAATCGTCGTTAGTTCAGATATGAAAGGGAATCCAGATATTTATTTACTAGATGAGAAATTTAAAGTAAAAAAAGCACTGGTTAGTTCATGGGCCATTGATATTTCACCTAGTTTTGATAAAAAGGGAGACAAGATGGCTTATGTATCCAGTATATATGGCAATCCAAACATTTTTTTATATGATTTCAAAAATAAAAAGACCATCAGAGTGAGTTATCTTGGTAAATATAATACAAATCCATGCATTAGTAGTAATGGAAAGTATATCGTCTATTCTACATTAACAGATAAAGGACATAGAATCGTACTTACAGATTTAAAAACATTAGAAGAAAAAATAATCACAAATGGTCCAGGAAATGATGAACATCCAGTATTTGGCCCAGACGATTATTTTATTGCGTTTACATCAAATAGGTATGGAACCTATAAAATTTATATCACCACAAAGGATGGTAACCATCCAAGGGTTGTAAATACAGGAGAAGGGGAAGCTACATCTGTAGCATGGAGTAAAACACCTTTTTAAAACTAAAGGAGGGAGCGTATGTGGAGAAAATTATTTTTAAAGGTAATCACAGTTTTGTTTGTAGGATTTTTAGTAGTTGGTTGTGCAAAGAAAAAAATACCCACTTATTCACAACCAACAGTTAAACAAAGTCAATCTACTTCTCTAACACAGGAGGATTTGACAAAAAAAACAACCAGTAATATAAAAACTGGCCCGGAACAAGGTAGTAAAGTAGATGAATATGCTGTAACATCAGAAGAAATAAGTTCTGAAAATCTTAATAAAGAATCAAATAAGATAGTCTTACCTGAAGAGGCTGAAAAAGAAATAAAAAAGAGGATTTATTTTGCCTTTGATTCTTACGAATTAAATAACACCGCAAAAGAAATTCTGAAAAAAAAGGCAGAAATCCTTTTAAAATATCCTTCAGTAAAATTAGTAATTGAAGGCCATTGTGACGAAAGGGGTACTGAGGAGTACAATCTTGCACTTGGAGAAAGACGTGCACGAGCTGCTTATGAATATCTGATAATGCTGGGAATAGAGGCAGATCGTTTGAGTATTGTTAGCTACGGAGAAGAAAGGCCTATTGATCCTCGTCATAACGAAGAAGCGTGGGCAAAAAATAGAAGGGATGAATTTAAAATATCAAACTAGCCAGTGGAGGGTATATGCCAATATTTGAATTTAAATGTTTAAAATGTAATCACTTGCAAGAGATAATAGTCACCAGTTCAAATCAAGAAATAAAAATAAAATGTGAAAAATGTGGTAGTGAGGATATGCAAAGGGTCATTAGTCGCACATCTTATATTATGGGCTCAGATAGCAGTGCAAGAATTTCTTCTACCACCAGGCAATGTGGCCCTGAAAATAGTTGCACCACATATGAAATACCAGGTTGTTCATAAAATATTAGCCAGGAGTTATAAATGAAATTCAAGAATTATTTTTTAATTCTGTTTTTTGTCAATTTATATGGATGCGCTATATTTTGGTTTGGTGCAGGAGCTGGTGTAGGTGTTACTGGATACAAGTATCTCAATGGTCAATTGGAATTTACATGTAATAATTCTTTAAACCACGTCTATAGAGCAACAAAATTAACATTTGACTCCTTAAAAATAGAACTCTCATCTGAATATAGGGACTTACTTGAAGCCAAAATTATTGGAATAAGAAAAAATGGAGATAAGGTAACAGTAAAGATGAAAAATATAGGTAACAATAGTACCTGGGTCGGTATAAGAATTGGTTTTTTGGGAGACAGAGAAGCATCTTTAGTTATAAAAAATAAAATATTATCTTATTTACAAAACTAAATAAAATCTTTCAGGTAATACTGCAGTATGATTGAAGTAAAAGACTTAACAAAATACTATAACAAGTTTTTAGCGCTGGATAAAATCAGTTTCAAGGTCTCCAGAGGAGAAATAGTGGGTCTCCTTGGACCAAATGGGGCAGGAAAGACTACAACTCTTAGATTGTTAACAGGATATTTAAAACCTACCTCTGGGTCTATAAAAGTTAAAAAATACAATATAATAGACGATTATTTGAAAATTAAAGCTATTATGGGTTATCTACCCGAGTCTGTCCCAATTTACAAAAATCTAATGGTATATGAGTATCTTAGCTATGTTGGAGCTATTAGAGGAATAGACAAGAAAAATCTATTGTCTAAAATTAAATCTGTGGCTAATCGTTGTCAAATAAAAGACATTTTAGAAAAGGACATAGGGGATCTCTCAAAGGGTCTTTTGCAAAGGGTAGGATTAGCAAGTGTCTTGCTCCACGATCCAGAAGTATTGATTTTAGATGAACCCACAACAGGCCTAGATCCAAATCAAATATTGGAAATAAGGGATTTAATTAAGGAAATAGGAAAGAAAAAAACTGTGATTTTATCGAGTCATATCTTAAGTGAAGTAGAAGCTACGTGTAGTCGGGTTATTATTATAAATAAAGGCAAAATTGTAGCTGATGGAACTCCGTCAGAATTAAAAGAAAAGTATCTTGGTAAGACTATAATAAATCTATCATTAAAAAAAGCCAATTTTGATCACGTAAAAAATTGTTTTCAAGGCATAGAAGAAATAATAGCTATTAATTTAATTGAAGAGAAAGATGATACATTAGACATTGAATTGACACTAAAAAACGATATTAGAGAAAAAATATACAATATAATCAAACAAAGAGACTGGATAATACTTGAATTCTCTAAAAAGAAGACATCCCTTGAAAAAATCTTTAAAGAAATCACTACGGAGAATTAGTATGCAGAGGATCTTCCCTATTTGTTTAAAGGATCTCAAAGACTACTTTTATTCCCCAATTGCATACATAATCATTTCAATCTTTATTTTAATAAGCGGGTGGTTTTTTTTCTCAACCTTTTTCATACTTAACCAGGCATCTCTCAGAGATTTCTTTGAACTCTTGCCAATTACAATGTCTTTTATTGTGCCTGCTATTACCATGAGGAGCTTTTCAGAAGAATTTAGTATTGGGTCATATGAGATACTAGCAACTTTTCCTGTGAAGTTAAATGATATAATTTTCGGAAAATTTTTAGCACTTTGTTGTTTTATATTCTTTATGTTGCTCCCCACCCTGTTTTTTCCTATTAGTATAAGTTTTATTGGGAACTTAGATTGGGGGCCTGTAATATGCGGATATATTGGTGCTATTTTACTGGGAATAAGCTATGCATCTATTGGGCTTTTTGCTTCTTCTCTTACAAAAAATCAAATAAACGCCTTTATTATAGGATCTCTAATTTGTATCCTACTTAGTCTTATGGATAAACTTCTCTTATTTATGCCAGAGTCAGTTGTAACTTTTTTTAATTACTTATCATCTAACTTTCATTTTCAAAATTTCTCAAAAGGACTATTTGACATTAGGGATGTTATATATTTCTTCAGCATAATTTTTATCTTCTTATACGCAACAAATATTTCACTCTCATATAGAAAATAGATTTAAATAGGAGCCTATTTATGGGGGAAAAATATACTAAGTTCTTTTTATATGTTATAATAATAATTTTAATCAACATGGTATGTCAAAATCACTTCGTAAAAATTGATACAACAAAGACAAAAATGTATTCCCTTTCTAAAAAAAGTATCCAGGTTGTATCAAGAATTACTGAGCCACTTACTATTAAATGCTTTTTTAGCAAGGACTTACCCCCACCATACAATGTAATTAAACAATATTTAAAAGACTTACTTGAGGAATATAGTGAATATTCAAATAATAATTTCAATTATGAGTTTGTAGATCCCAAAAATAAAAATTTCCAAAAGCTTGCATCTGAATACGGAATTACTCCTGTGCAGGTACAGGTAATAAAAAAAGACGAATTAAAATACCAGAGCGTTTACATGGGAATAGTATTAATACACGGAGATGCTATTTATAAAATACCAGTAATTAACACTACTAAGAGGCTAGAATATCTACTTACTTCTTCAATGGAAAAACTCATAAACAAAGTGAGCTATCTTCTGGCACTCAAGGGGAATATAAATATTAACTTATATTTATCTAAAGATCTTTTTAAGATAGCACCATATTTAGGATTAAAGGAGCTAAACAATTATCCCAGTCAAGTTAAAAAGGTTATAGCAGATTTAAATAAAAAATATTATAATAAATTAAATTATAATTTCATAGATCTCATTGTATCTAACGCAAACGAAGAAGAACTCAATAAACTTGGAGTTCAAATTTTGAAATGGCCAGAGTTCAAAAAGGCACACCTTAAATCAGGACAGGGTGGTATAGGATTAGTGCTGGAATATAACGAGGAACACATACCAGTTCCCCTGCTAAGAGTGATAAATCTGCCCTTAATAGGAACCCAATATCTACTCACACCCATTCAAGATTTAAAGGATATCATAGAAACATCTTTACAATCACTACTCCATATTAACCAATCTATTGGATATATTACTAGCCACGACACATTATCCCTATATAGCAACCCTTTTGGAGAGGTATCTTCAGCGAATAATTTCAGAAAATTATTGTCAGAGTGTTATGATATCAAAGAAATAGACTTAAAAAAGCAGCAAATACCCTTAAATCTTAAGACACTAATAATTGCTGGACCAAAAACAGAGTTTAGCGACTATGAGCTTTTCCAAATAGATCAGGCACTAATGCACGGTACAAATCTCGCTATATTTTTAGACAAATTTAAGGAAATACCAGGAAGACAGTCTATGCTTCTCAACAATAAAACTGGATTAGAAAAACTACTCAAACACTATGGAATAAAAATCAAAAATTCCATTGTAATGGATAAAAACTGTTTCAAACAGAGGCTTCCAAGAGAACAGGGAGGCGGAGAAAGACCTATTTATTTTGCTCCAATCATTAAGTCTAAAAATATTAACCATAAGTTAAAATATCTGGAAAATATTAATGGACTGGTTATGTTGAAAAATTCTCCAATTGACTTGAATAAGAAACTATCAAAGAATTACAAAGTGAACTTACTATTTACCAGTTCTAAAAATTCCTGGGAGGCAAAAAATATTCAGACCCTTAATCCATTATATATCTATCCTCCAAATCAAGAAAAAATGAAAAAAATTCCTCTTGCATATCTTGTTGAAGGAAAATTTGAAAGTTACTTTAAAAACAAACCAATTCCTCTAAAAGAAGAAAAAACAAAAATGAAAAAGCAAAAAACAAAAGAAATAAAAAAGGATAAAAAACAAAAAATAAAAAATCTTATCACTAAAGGCACTAAGATTGATAGGGGTTATGGTAAAATATTTATAATTGGATCATCTGATATTTTAACGGATTCTGTTATAGATGCACAAGGAGACACTCCAAATTCTATTTTTGTAATGAATATTATAGATGTACTAAATGACAAAATAGATAGGGCTATACTAAGAGCCAAAACAGAAGAATTCAATCCATTATATGACATATCAGACTCAATAAAGAGCCAAATCAAGGTTTTTAATATTCTAATACTTCCAATTATCATATTAATATTTGGATTTTTTATAAAAGTTCTTAGAAATAGAAAAAGACAAAAAATAAAAGAAATGTTTATATAACTATACCATATAAAGGAGATCCATATATGAAGAAATATATGGAATATATAATTCTAATTTTAATAATTATATTTTTAAGTACTATTCTTTATATAGATAAACGAAATAAAATTCACTATAAATTGCCATCAATACCAAAAATTAATAAAAACCAAATTACCAGAATAGTGATAAATAAAGGAAAACAAAATTCCATAATTTTAACCAAAAAAGAAAACGTATGGATAATAAATAATAATCCAAAATACAAGGTAGATAACAAAAAAATAGATTATATATTAAATGACATTTCAAATTTAAAATTACTCTCACAGGTCTCTAAAGGAAATGATTATGAAAGATATTCACTTGATAGTGAAAACAGAATAAAGATCTCTGTTTGGGATAAACAAAATAAAATATTGGTTTTTAGCATTGGAAAATTGTCACCTAATTACACTTCTACTTATATAAAATTAGAAAATAAACGTGCTATTTATCTAGCACAGGGAAACCTAAAGCTAACTTTTGATACAGATTTAGACGAATTACGTGATAAACATTTGCTTGTATTTAATGTAGATGACGTGAAAAAAATAAAAATAAATTTTAAAGGGAAGGATTTAATTTTAACCAAAAAGAATAATCAGTGGATATCAGATAAAAAGATAAATAACAAAATAGTTGATTTAATTCAGCAATTACAAACAATAGAATGTGAATCCTTTTTAAGGACACCAAAA
>NZ_JBMYBT010000062.1:0-38058 GCF_053993635.1 Desulfothermus sp.
GAGGATACATTATTGGAACAAGTATTAAGTCAATGTGTTAAACAATATAAACTTGTTATAGCAGAAAGGGAATTACTACATGGTACTTTAAAAGGAAGTATCAATCTTTTATCAGATATACTTTCATTGACAAATCCAGAGGCATTTGGTCGAGGAGCACGTATAAAGAGATTGGTTAGATGGTTTGCTATTTATTTTAAGGTAAAAGATATCTGGAAATACGAGCTTGCGGCTATGTTGTCTCAAATAGGATGTGTTACCCTGTCCTCTGAAACTTTGACAAAGATATATAAGGGGAAAAAGCTTACAGAGGAAGAAAGACAATTATACGATATGCATCCAGGAATAGGGCAAAGTCTTTTAAAAAATATACCAAGGCTTGAGGATGTATCTCAGATGATATTGTATCAGAATAAATGTTATAATGGAAAAGGAATGCCCCAGGATGGGATAAAGGGAGAAGATATACCATTGGGGGGAAGATTCCTCAAAGTTGCATTAGATTTTGACCTATTCCAGAATCGGGGAATGAGTAAGGCTGAAGTTTATAAATTTATGATTAGTCAAAAAGGAGTTTATGATCCAAAGGTATTGAAGGCCTTGGAAGAATTCCTGGGAGAAGAAGCAAAATTTGAAGTCAAAGAACTATATTTAAAAGAGATACTCCCTGGAATGATCTTTGGCGAAGAGGTAAAAACCAATAATGGTTTATTACTTTTGGCAAAAGGACATGAGGCCAATTGGACAGTGCTTTTGAAATTAAAGGAGTTTGGAAAACGGTTTGGTATTAGAGAACCCATAAGAGTATTAATTCCAATAAAATCAGATGTTGATATTGAAGAATTTGACTAACAAAGGATTTACCTAGTTTATGTTACATCCCCTGTTACAGAGTCGTTACATCCCCGCATACTAATTTTGTCCTTTTAATTTAGGTTTATATCTATTATCTATTTTTTTAATCACACCTTGTATTATTTTTTTTCCATCAGTTCCATTAAATCTACTTACAAATATCATAAAGTCTTTATATCTTACAAAATAAAACTCATTGTCATTTTGTTTATAATAAAGACAGTCATCTCCAATTTTTAGCTTGTACAACTTAATCCCTCTTGAAGAATATCTGCTATAAAGTTGAGGCACCAATAAACTCCAGGACCGCTCAATATCAGAAGAAAAAATCACAGATAAATATAATGCATCTCTAAATAATATACTGTTTTCACCTCCAGATTTCCATCTGGTATTCCAGAACCTATTGCTCTCAACTTCCGTAATATCTTCTGATTTTTGGACCTTATCCAGATGCGTTGGAACCCTAGGGGTTTTTACTTTTTTAAATCTAAGTCCTGTTATATTATTTAATTCATCTGTTGTGAGTAGAAATATTGAAGTCTTTATTGTGTCTTGATTTTGAATAGTAAATATTTTGTTACACCCTTTATAGATCAAATTTTCTCCTTCTTTTCCTGAGCCATCTCCAGAATATTTTATACTAACAACAATATTCCCCTCATGTTCCTTTCCTTGCCATAGCAAAATAATTGGATTCTTATATGACAGATCAAAAGTAACGTCCTTTTTTCCTGGAAAAAAACTACCCTTATCCACTGAAATAAAAAGCTTTCCTTTTTCTACTAATTTTCCTTTTGAGTCTTTTACCCCAATTTGAAGCTCATATTTAAAAAGACCTTTTGCTGCTTTTTTTACACCGGAGATGATTTCTGTATCTAGAAGTGATTGTTTTGGCAAAAATATCTTCTTTTCAGCAGGAAGATACTCCAAATATTTATCTATTCCACCAGAATATTTTAATATTATTTCCGATTTCATATCTAAATTATCCTCTGATTTAGTCCATATAAAGCTAAATGGTCTCTCTAGATTACATACAGATCCCTGTATGCTTCCGCCTATATCTATATTGCCAAGCGATGAATGTATTTTTATACAACCACTTTTAACAAAATTGCCTTGTTCATCTAGCACTTTGATAGATACAGACCATTTGTCCTTGGATAATCTCTTTATATCATTTATTTTAATATTTGTTTTCAATTTTTCTATTTCAGGGAGTAATAAAAACCGCTCACTTGGGATATAATATATAAATTTCTTTTTATCCCAATATCCTTTAAACTTTGCTCTAATAAGTGTGGTGGAATTTAAGTTATCAGGATATTTCCAGTATATTGGGTTTCCCAATTTGATATTAAAAACTTTTGCACCAGAATTATTCTGCTCTTCTATCCTCAGATCTCCATCTCTACAAAAAAACTCGATGGTTCCATTAGTCAACACATTTCCCTTGTTATCCAAAACAAGGGGATGTAATTCCCACAGATTATTTTTTAACACTGTCCTGTTTATCTCTGTCTTTGTGTCAACATATTCAAAACAAAGGACAGTCCTCTCAAAGTGGCTTGGACAAAGATAGTTATCCCCATAATTAACACCTTTATATCTTGCAATAAACTTTATTTTACCCTTGGGAATATCGCCATATGGAATCCATTGAATATGAATATTTCCATTTGATAGTTCCTGATCTATAAAAATATTTTTTGGTTTAAAATATCCTATCATAGAAGGAATTGTACTTACATCAAGAATTCCTCTTTCAACAAAATGATCTTGTAGGTCTTTTACACTCACAAGTAAGTCTATTCCTTCAGGAGACTTACTATTTAATTTAGTTTTTGATACAGATAGATGAACAGTGGTAGGGGTCCCAACAAAGAAATTTATTTTTGCGTCTTTTAAAGAAATCCATATTTTTTTAGTATTAGGTCCTAGTTTTGCGTACAAAAAATATTTGCCAGGTGCTTTTGGTACATTCACAAACATCCATTCTCCACTTTTTCCCTGTGCAACTAAGGTGTTGTCTTTAGAATATATGTCCACATATGCATTTGTAGCCTCTTTTCCGTCAAGGGAACGTATGACCCTAACCTTAAGTTGGAGTTTTTCTCCTGGAGCAACACCTATAGATTTTAATTCTGGCTTTAGGTCCACCACTCTTTTTATTTCATACAAGATATTTCTAACACTTATATTTTTCACCCCCTTTTTATAATATATTTTATATGCCTTAATCATATCTTGCTTACTTACCCCTGGAGCCACTTCAATTAAATGGTACCACCTACCTTTTTTTTTCTTGCCATCCACAAGTCTGTACGCATCTTTATCCCACAAATATACATCTGATGGATCTTCAATATTTACATACAAATCCCTAAAACCTGGTTCTCTACATACAAGCACATGATACCCTTGATCCAGCATTGCTTTATTTCTTATATCTCCAATAAGAGCACTTCCTGTACCAATACATCCTTGATTAATATTTTTATCTATCTTTTGTTTAAGACCATTAATAACATCCACAAATTGAGAAGTAATATCTCCATATCCCTTTAAAAAACTACCTATTAAAGGAATTTGTTCTCCAAACTCTGACATAATAGTACCCAAGGTCAAAAGAGACCGGGCAAGTTCGCTAGTATTCTTATCATATCCCGTGGAATCAATTACTTTTAATTTTGAACCAAGGTCCACAATTTTTTTGTAATAATCATATCCCTTGGTTAAGGTATCTAAATAAGAGGACATATTCCCTATATCTTTTATGACTATTTCTTCAGGGAAAAAAGATGTAGGAGGGAGTGTATAATGCAAATTTTCCCATTTTTTTGACAATTCAGACACATTATCAAAGGCAGTTTTGGTATTTTCATATAATTTTCGGACAGTTTCTACGTCATTTATCCTCTTTTTTAATAATTTAAGAGTCTTTATATCCTCTCTTGCCAATTGTTTTTTATACTCTGGTATATTATTGGTTTTATCTTCAATTATTTTCTGTTTTTCTTTAATGATGGAGTCAATCTTTGTATCCATATATTTTATAAAATCGTCATAAAAAGAATCGAATTGAGGTGGTAATGTATTTGTAAGTGTTGTGCCTGCATAACACAGATTCTGTATTGCAAACACAAAACAAAATATTATAGCAACTAATTTATTCATAAAAATACTCCTAATGTTATTGGAAATAACCCATAATCCCGATAGAAATAGAAAGGCCTTGTTGATCCTTTACAGGAATTTTTTTCCCAATATTCACCTCACCCTTTATTTCTCCAAACGAACCTATTTTTTTATCAAAAAACACATTGGATATCTCTGGGAAATAAAAACCTACGATATCTCCATTGGCAAGGATAATTTTGTTCTTTAGAGGTATAAACTTAACTCCTTGTACATTTATTGAATATAGCTCAGTCTCCCCAACACACACATAATAATTTTTATCTATCTGTCTAAAAATTTTTAGTTGAAATCTTGTTGGACCAGCAAAATATCCCTTAATAGCCCTGATTTCATCTCCATTGTTGAATTTTTTTGAATACAAAATATAGGTGACATTCTTTTCTTCTGAAAAATCTCTTTTTATAATCTCTCCTCCCCTATAATCCATCAATATCTTTTTACTAGATAACATTTCTATTTCTTTTATCTGTTTTCTCAAAAAGGCTCTCACATCATTTTTAAGAGAGTATAGCTCACTATAACTATAATGCTTTTCCTTTGTTAAAATTTCATTTAAATGAGAACAAGCTTTGAGTTTATTCTCTAACTCCCTGTTCTGTTTTTCTAAGATGCCAACCTTTGATTTTAATTCCAAATTCTCCCTTTTTATTGAATCCATATTCTGAGCACACCCAGAAAACCAGATTATAATTACTAATAATAAAATTTTTCTCATAATTTCCTCCCTATCTTATCTTGAATTCATAATTTGCTAATTTGTTTTTATTTAAATCATAAATAATAAGCTCATAGCTTCCAGGTCTAAAACCATTTAAAGGGGCATTTATATAATAGTATTTCTCTCCTTCTCCTGAAAAATATATTGGTATTTTATAAACTCCAACGCCCAGTCCTTTATTATTTATTAAAAGATAAGCAGATTTTTGATTATTACCTAAATATTTTACCTTAATTGTCAATTTGTCTTGCATATGGCTTATTTCTCTACAAGGTTTAAGGTTTTTGATTAAAAAAATTCTAAACACAGAAGAAGTCATATCCAAGGTGGTTTTTGACATTTCATTTTTACAGAAATAGAGATCAAGTCTTGGCCTAAGATTTTTTTTTGAAGAATACATTGTATGAAAAAAATAAAAAGATCTATATGTACCATAAGATATAGGTTTAACAATCATGCCATAATTTTTTTCACCAGAGATCCAAGAAAGTATAAGGTCTGTAACATCTATATCTATAGACCCTGAAGAGGTCTTAGGTATAAATCTGGCATAACACTCTGTAGAATATTTAACAACAATCTTATTGAGAGATTTAGCATTGAAAGTTCCAAATCTAAGGTCTTTCAAGTTGTTTGTTATCCTATATATCCCCAATTTAACTCTAGAACCTCCCTCATATGAGTCCAAATTTAAATGTAAAATGGCTTTTTTGATCAATTTAGATGGGAGTTTGAACTTAATTAACATCGCTATCTCACCCTTATCTCGGCTATATCCCACATAGGATATTTGTTTTTTGGTAAAATCAATTTGTTTTGTATCCATATTTATAAAATTGTTAATATAAGGATATAAGGAAATAAAACCTTTATGTTGAGTTAATTTAGTATTTTTATTTCCATTTTTTGATGGAGTAACAGGTATCCTTTCTTTATCTCTATGCTCCTTATATATTATCCTCTTAAGCGGTTTTAAGTTTTTATTAAACTTATTAATATCTTTTATCTTATACCTTGAGTTTATTATAAAAACGTAATCACTATTTATTCTTTTATTTGAGCTAGATATGAATTTAATTTCAACAATTGCAACAAATTCATTACCTGACTTTGACAACTTTTTTATAGAAAAATCCACAATCTCCCCTTTATTAAAAATATCTTTAAAGAATTTTATATTTTTTTTGTAAAGGATTTTATCTGTATCATCTATTAAATACTTTAATTGATCTAATTGATCTAACATTATAAATTGCATACATTTAGTTATTAAATAGTCTATCTTTTGATTATTAGATGCATATATTATATAATTACCAGATAAAAGGATGATACCCAATAATAATATTATTATTTTTCTTCTCATAAAAATACCCCGTAAAAAATTATTATGTTTTGAATTAAGCAGATAAAATATACAAAAAAAAATGTCAATGACCTATATCACTAAGGGACAAATTAGCTAATTTTATGTGTTTATACCCTAAAAAAACATCATTACAAAACCGTCCATAAAATAATTATGGACACTGTATTTAGTCTTCCGTTGATCCCATTTAGGTCCCCTTTTGAATAACCGCCTAGACAACCTTTATTAGACTAAACCGTCCCTTTTAATTTATAACTTTATTGTTTAATAATTGCAATAACTTACTGAAAATGCAATATAATTTTTATTAAAATTTTCCATAACACCTTTTTTCATTACATGTGACCAGAAATAAATAATCTTTTTATAGTTATTTTCATCCTTATTATAGTGAATGCTCAAACTCCCATCTCTTATCAAGGTAGTACAGTATTGGGACAGCCATTCTGGATATAAGTAGAGATGCAATCTCTCCAAACATTAGGGAGATGGCAAGCCCCTGAAAGATTGGGTCTAGTAAAATTACCGATGCTGCAACTATAACTGCAGCAGCTGTAAGCAACATGGGTCTAAACCTAAGTGCTCCAGCATCTATTACTGCCTTATCTAAAGGGTGTCCTTCCTTTAATCTTAGCTCAATAAAGTCCACTAGTATAATAGAATTCCTTACCACAATTCCAGCTCCAGCAATAAATCCAATCATTGACGTTGCAGTGAAAAAGGCGTGAAGCATTCCATGTGCAGGCAAAATTCCAATTAATGAAAATGGAATCGCCGCCATTATTGTTATTGGAGTTGTAAAGGATCTAAACCACCCCACAACTAATATAAAAATTAGCACCAAAACTATTCCAAATGCGATTCCAAGATCCCTAAACACCTCGTATGTTACCTGCCATTCACCATCCCATTTTAAAGAATATCTTTTTGAATTGTCGTCTGGAAGTTTTGTAAATAGTTGGGTTATCTTATATCCGTCTGGAAGCTTTATGTTGTTTATTTTGTCATACATATCTAAGATTGCATACACAGGACTTTCCTTTTTACCTGCAACATCTCCTATCACATATACAACTGGCCTAAGGTTTTTATGGTAGATGCTCTTTTCTCTGGATACTTCTTTAATCTTAACAAGCTCAGATAAAGGAATTAAAGAGCCATCAACCCCTCTTATTTTAATAGATGTTAATCTATCAATCTTTGTCCGTTCGCTAAATTTCATCCTCATAAAAAGACACACATCTTCTAGCTCATTTGGCAGGTGCAAAAGTCCCAATTTTTTGCCTGTTAAGCAGACCTCAAGGGCTTTATTGATCTTGGATATTGGAACACCGTGAATACCTGCCTTGGTCTTATCAGGTATTATGTCTATTTTTTTACTCTGGTCTTCAACATACCAATCAACATCTACTACTCCTTCTGTGGTTTTAAAGATCTCTTTAACCTTTTTTGCAATTTTAATTTGAGTATTGTAATCAGGACCATATACCTCAGCTACTAAGGTAGATAACACAGGAGGACCAGGTGGTACTTCAACTACTTTTACCCTTGCTCCATATTTGTCAGCAATTTTTTTAATATGAGGTCTAACCCTCTTTGCAATGTCGTGGCTCTGGGAACTCCTTTTGTGTTTTCCAATTAAATTTACCTGTATATCTGCTACATTGGCACCATGCCTTAAATAATAGTGTCTAACAAGGCCATTAAAATTAAATGGAGCAGCAACACCTGAGTATATTTCATAATCCACAACTTCTGGAACATTTTTTAAATAATGTCCCATTTCCATAGCAACTTTAGTTGTGTCTTCTAAGGTGGCATTTTCTGGCATGTCCAAAACAATCTGAAATTCACTTTTATTATCAAAAGGCAACATCTTTACTTTTACCCATCCAAAATAAATCAAAGAACAAGATAAAATAAGTAATACTACTATACCCATTAAAAAAGACCACGTATATACTTTATGATGGATAAGTTTATCCATTATTTTTCTATAAATACGCATTGTAATATCTTCTTTTTCCTTGGCAGGTGTCTTGTCTTTTTTTAGAAGTAGCAAAGATGCCCATGGTGTTACCATAAAAGCCACTAACATGGAAAATATCATAGCAGCAGTGGATCCCACTGGAATTGGTCTCATGTAAGGCCCCATAAGTCCTCTAACAAATGCCATTGGAAGTATTGCAGCTATAACAGTAAAGGATGCTAAAATAGTTGGATTACCTACTTCACTAACTGCGTGTATTGCTATTTCTCTAAAACTCTTGTTTTTATTTTCTGGTAGTCGATAGTGTCTTGCAATATTTTCAACTACAACAATTGCATCATCAACCAATATTCCTATTGAAAAAATAAGGGCAAATAGGGTGATTCTGTTTAAAGTGTATCCATGGAAATAAAATGCAGCAATAGTTAGGGCAAGGGTAACTGGAATTGCTAAGGCAACGATTCCAGATTCCCTAAATCCAAGGGCAAACCATATAAGTAGGGTGACAGATATAACAGCAAGAAACATATGAAACAAAAGCTCATTTGATTTTTCTTTGGCAGTTTCACCATAATTTCTTGTAACAGTTACATGTACATCCTTTGGAATTACCTTTCCTTTTAAGGTTTCAACCACCTTTAATATATCTTTTACTACTACTATAGCATTAGAACCCTTTCTCTTTGCAATACTCAGGGTTACTGCTGGAAATACTCCTTCTCTAGTAGATATAGAAGGGATGGATTTATCTTCTGCAGAGGGACCGAGACCAAAAAGTACGTAATTATCAGGCTCGGCAGGTCCATCTTCTAGGGTGGCTACGTCCTTTAAATAAACTGGTTTACCTTTATATGCACCTACAACGAGGTTTCCCACATCTTGTTTTGATTTAAAGAAGCCATTTAAATGAACAAGGATTTCCCCTTTGATTGAGGGTATCTCACCTGTGTTTGAGGCCACATTGGATGTATATATCATGTTAGATAGCTCAACTGGATCCATGTTGTATGCAGATAATTTGGCAGGGTCTAAGAGGATCTTTATCTGCCTTTTGTATCCACCAATTAATGTGGTCAAAGATACATTATCCAGTTTTTTTATCTCATCTTCTATCTGAGCTGCAATACGTCTCAATGTGTAATGGTCTTGGCTGCTGCTCCAAAAAGTGAGGCTTAAAATTGGCACATCATCTATGTATCTGGGTTTGATTAAGGGTTGAGAGACCCCATATGGAATTCTGTCATAATTAGCGAGTAGCTTAGACTGCAGCCTGATTATGGATTTTTCTTCATCTTCGCCAACATAGAATCTTACAACAGCCATTAGATATCCTGGATAGGAAGTGGTGTACACATATTCAACTCCAGGTACTTCCCACAGGAGCTTTTCCATTGGTTTGGCTGCCCTGACCTCAACCTCCTTTGCATCAGCACCAGGCATGGCCACAAAAATATCTATCATAGGTACTATGATCTGGGGATCTTCCTCTCTTGGTAAGGCAAATAGTGTTAGTAATCCTAAAAGGAGTGAGGCAATAATGATTAGTGGGGTGAGTTTTGAGTCTATAAAATAATTTGCAATGTTACCTGCAATACCTAACGAATTTTGTTTATTCATCTCTTCCACCCACAGCTAAAATAACTGCACCATCTTCTATAGATGGATTAGGATATTCAATGTATTTTTCTCCTGGCAAAACTCCAGATATAATTTCCACTTTGTTATCTATTATACGTCCTGTTCTTATTATACGGAAATTTATCTTTCCCTTTTTGTCTACAACATAGAGGCCTTGTATTTGTCCATGGGATACTAGTGAGCTTTTAGGTATAAAAATAAAGTTTTTTTCAAAGGTCTTAATAAACACACTGGCAAACATCCCAGGTTTTATAAAATCTAATAAAGGTATATCCAGCTTTACCTCATATGACCTACTCATCTCATTTCCCAGGGGGACAATTGTACTGACTTTGGCAACAACTGTTTTATTTAACATCTTTGCCTTTAATCTCTGATTTAGTTTAACAAAATTTACATATGATTCTGGAACTTCACATCTTATTTGATATCTATTACCTAGTTGTACTTCAATAAGTGGAGATGATGGTGCTACACTATCACCAATATCAACAAATTTTTTTATTACTACTCCAGCAAATGGTGCCCTTATTTTTGTGTAACCAAGGTATGTTTTTGCTTCATCCACTTTGGCCTGTGAGATTTTTAGTTTTTCTAAAAGTGCTTCAAGTTCTGCATTTGCAGCGAGATACATTGATTTAGCACTTTGAAAATTTGCTAATACCTCATCAAACCTTTGTTTACTGACCACCTCTTTTTGTTTTAATTTTTTGAACCTCTTGTAAGTTTTCTTGGCCAGTATATAATTGGCTTTTGCTGCATTTAGTTTTTTTTCAGCAGCTTTTATGTGTTTTTTTATTTCTAATACTGCTGCTCTGGCCTGTCTTAGTTTTGATTTATAAAGTCTATCGTCAATATCTATTAAAAGATCATCTTTTTTAACAAAGCTACCTTCCTTTATTTTTATATCTTTAACTTCTCCTATGACCTTTGAAAATATTTTTGCTCCTTCACAGGGAATTACAGAGCCACTCAATTTTATTTCTTCTCTCATTTTAATTGGAACAATTTTAGATATTTTTATGCCTTTTATAGTTTTTAAGTTAGATTTATTGGATATGTTCTCTTCTTTAAAACAACCAAACAGTATGAAGGCAATTGGTATCAAAAAGAATACTATTTTTTTCATATTACAACTCCAGTGTTTTTATTCTTATAACCTCAAATTGGCATGAATTTCAAGATATTTGTTTTTTTGGAAAAAAAATGGATTTCCAGATAAGTTACCAAAAAATTAAAAAACTTGGAATACAAAAAAATACAAGTTGAATTATAGATATTTGTTAACACTAAGAACTAGACAAGATACCAAGAGATGAGTTTATAAGATGGAATTTATATTTGAAAGGAAATTATGAAAAGGGGGATTTTAAATCCCCCTTTATTTTTTAAAACACAACAAATTTATCTGTTTCTTCATTCCACTTTAAAAGGATTATTACAAAAAGAAATACAATTATAAAAAGCACAAATGCGATTGGCCATCCAAGTATATTAGGAGCAAAAATACCGTGACCAAGGATTTTCTTTAGACCATATTTTTTTATGATCATGCCAGTTAGAGAATTTGATAGGGTAAATGCGAAAAATGCAAGCCATAGCTTTATATGTCCTTCACCCATTCTCCACAGGGTACCACTTGCACATCCTCCAGCCAACAGCATACCGAACCCAAAGATAGTTCCGCCAATAAGTGCGCCAAAATATGGATGGTAGATCCCTGCTTCAGGTGGCTGAATGTATGCCCATTTAATCACAACGCTTGCTCCAACATAGAGCATGAGACTCATCATAACAGCCCTCATCATTGAGCCGTCGCCAGTCATAAATGGTTCTCTAAATGAATTGGCAAAACAAAACCTTCCCCTATGCATAACTATGCCAATTAAAAATCCAAAGAAAAGCAATCCCCCCATCTGGGTCTTGTTAAATTTTGAATAGATATAAAAGGCTATAATAACAAGTGCGGTTACAACAAAACCAAAGAAAGGCTTTATCTTATCTAAGTTTACATTTTGTTTTGTGCTAACACCGCCAGATGAACCAATATTTACATGTTCCATCTCCCACAAAAGGTATTTAAGTCCAATATAGGCGCCTATAAATAGGCCAATCATCATCATAAATCCGCTTAGATCAAGCATTCCCAGGGCAGAATAAAATGCACCTACATTACATCCAGCAGATAGAGCTGCTCCTATGCCCATAAGGAAGCCGCCAATAATGCCTTTTAAATATTCCCATTTAGGTGCAGGGTTTATTTTAAATTGTTTGCTATAAAGGGCAGAGGCAAAGGCACCCAAAATAATTCCAATGTTGGATACACTCATCCCATTTTCTAAGGGAGATTTTTGTGGAGGTTTGTCGTATAGACCAATTAAATAGTAAAACCAATCTCCCCAATTTCTGTATCCACCAGCAATACCCCACGTATGCCACCACAAAAAAATTATAATTGCAAGAATAGCAAGAAAAATACCTGACAACCATGCAGGCCATTTTTGCTCAAATATAAAAGAATACCCTTGTTTTATTTCATTTTTAGCAAAACTAAAAAATCCATTATCAGCCATTTGGTGGTTCTCCTTGTATTTGGAATTATTAAAAAAGGCGACCAAGTTAAGGTCGCCTTTTTTTCTTTAGAATTTATAGACCACAGAGAGGTAGTATTGCTGCATATATTTGATAACAGGAAAGAGCGCATCCATACCTGTTATGTCATCAACATCAACTGGTTCTCCTAAAGGATTTCCACTTCCAGAGTACTCATATTTGTAGAACTGGGCACCTGCCTTGATAAAGAAATGGTCATTAATTAGGGATTTTATGAAATACGGCTCGAATACATGTCCCCTGGTTGCAATCTTGGACGCAACAAGGTTGTCTTCAGCGCCTGTAAATGGGAACCAGTATTTTGATCCATAGTTGTATTCAAAACCAAGTTTAAGCCCATAGTCCATGAGGTTATACCTAACACCACCGTAAAATCCCCATCCATCTCTATCCCTTAACTTGCCATTGGAGGAGAGTAAACTATATCCCAACATTTCATACAGAGGTATCTTTGACACCCTTTCTGCTTCTGTGTGTGTCCATGAGCCAGACAAAAATAGATCAAGGGCACCGTCTAACATATTGGTTTGAACGAGCAAACTAGCAGCCTGCCATTTACCAATGTCAGTTTGAGGTTCAACTCTATCTACAAAGAGTCCTGTATTTTGCTCAAAATGATATTTCCCTTGTGAATCTTTATACACAGCAAATGGCATGACTGTTAGACCTGTAAATCCATCAGATATATCAGGTGCATATGCATAGTTAAGCATAACCTTGAGGTCCATATTAAGTGGATCCACCCACCCATTATACAATGTTGCAATAAATCCAAAGAGATCAACATCATCTAAGGCTGGCTGACTCACAAATGCACTGGTGGTTCCATATTGGCTCTCAAAACCAGATCCATAACAGAGCTTAAATGCTAGTCCTGGTATTCCAGTTAGGTCCTCAAAGTTAAATCCAAGGGACGCACCGTCAAATTCCCAGTTGATAATAGTGGCAAGGGGAGATCCTCCAACATCAGGAAGATTTTCCCTATATTCAAATGGAGGACCTTCTGTGGATGGTCTCCTTCCCACTGACAAATGCCATTTTATCTTGTTAAATTCATTGTGATATACAAAATATGCCCTCTCTAATTTAACATCATCTCCGTGGGGATTGGATGATTCTGTGCCATCTAAAGTAATATCGTGCATTCCACCTCTATTTACATTAATACCTACGCTATCCCCCCATACCTTGTACACAGCCATCCGGCCAGCAAAACGCAGGTGTTCGTTAACAGTTGAATCCATTCTCAGTCTGAACTTAAGGGTCCTAACAATATCGTTGTCAACATCTATCTTATCTGCCTTTGGAACCATACCAGCCTGTTGCATTCCCTGTAATATTTGTTGGATCTGGGGCAGGGTGGCTCCATTAAGTCCTCCTGCAAATGGATTAGCGGGATTATAGTTTTTGAAGAACAGAGCCGTCATAGATTGTGGAGCTACATACACATCATCCATGTGTATTGACCAGAATTTTGGCTCAAGGGATATGCTTAATCTTACCTTGTCACCAGCTGCGTGTTTATACGCTTTTGCTACCCTGGTCTTTAAGGTCTCTACATTTTTGGTAGCCACTTTTTGTTGTTTTTGGGTCTGCTCCAACTTTTTTTGAGTCTCCATTAATTTTTGTTGAAGGAGCAACATCTGTTTTTGGAGCTCATTTAACTGGGACTTTAGCTCCTGGGTCTGTTTTAAAAGCTCTTCAGTATCTGTTTTTGCATAACCATATGAAAAAAATAATAGGAAAAGAGATAATAGGATAACTGTTTTTTTTAACATAGATTATAACCCTCCATTATCGTGTATTAACCACAAGTAGCTGGTTGTGCAGAATCGTATGCATGCTCATGTAAATAGGTGAAAATGTCATTTAAATCTTTATGTTTTAGCTTATTCCATTCGTCCTTGCACTTTAAATTCTCGTAATTTGCAAAGACCTGTTCCCAATCAGCCATGGTTTTAGAACTTGGGGAAAGTTCTTTTGCTGAAGAACCATCGTGGCATTTTCTACAATACTTTCTGTAGAGATACTTGCCTTTTCTCTGATTACCATTAGGGGTAAATTGACCTGAACCAAAAACAGGAGAAAAGACAAAACCCAAAAAACTACAACAAACCAAGGTCATTAACAAAAATTTCCTCATAACCATACCTCCTTAAAGTTTTTAATAATGTGTTTCGTTAACGTTATTGCCCTTTATATTTTTATTTGTCAATATCAAATATCTGAGCTTTTTCATTTACAGTACATCGGTCTTTGAGAATAAAGATAAGAAAACCCGGACAGAGCATGCCCGGGTTTTATGAAATTAAAATTTAATTAAATGGTTATTTCCCCTGCATCATTGCTTCAATATCTTCTTTTGGATCTCCTATTGGCTTTAGATCAAATTTTTCTACCAAAGTTTTTGCAATATTTGGTGAGAAAAATCCTGGAAAAGTTGGTCCAACCCTAAGGCCTTTAAAGCCAAGGTAAAGAAGTGCCAGAAATACAGTTATGGCCTTTTGTTCATACCATCCAATATCAAAGGATATTGGTAACTCATTTATATCATCAACGCCGAAAACTTCTTTTAATTTAAGGGCAATAACTGCAAGGGAATAACAATCATTACACTGTCCAGCATCTAAAATCCTTGGAATTCCGCCAATATCTCCGAGATCTAGTTTTATATATCTATATTTTGCACACCCAGCTGTTAAGATAACAGTGTCTTTTGGGAGGTTTTTTGCAACTTCTGTGTAATATTCCCTTTTTTTCTGCCGGCCATCACATCCTGCCATGACTATAAATCTTTTAATGGCACCAGACTTAACTGCATCTACTATTTTATCAGCAAGTCCAAGTACCTGATTTCTGGCAAAACCACCAACAATCTTTTTGTCTTCTAAAGGTGTTGGGGCTGGACAGGATTTTGCCCTTTCAATCACTTTTGAAAAGTCCTTACTTCCACCTTTTGGCCTATCTTCAATATGTATTGCCCCTGGATAATTAACCACACCAGTTGTAAACAATCTGTCCAAATAATTACCTTTAACAGGTATTAGACAGTTGGTTGTGAGGATAATTGGACCATTAAAAGATTCAAATTCCTTGTTTTGATGCCACCAGGAGCTACCATAGTTTCCAACAAAATGGTCATATTTTTTAAATGCAGGATAATAATGTGCAGGGAGCATCTCTCCATGGGTATATACATCAATTCCTGTTCCCTTTGTCTGTTCAAGAAGTTCTTCTAAATCCTTTAGGTCATGGCCACTTATCAAGATCCCTGGATTGTTTCTAACACCTAAATATACTTCAGTGATTTCTGGATGGCCATAGGTTGATGTGTTTGCCTCATCTAGAAGCGCCATGGTCTTAACGCCATATTCGCCAGTCTTGAGTGTTAAATTAAATAGCTCATCAACTGAGAGGTCTTCTGTCATAGCCGCCATTGCTTCAAAAATAAAATTATAGATATCCTTGTCTTCAAATCCCAGAAGTGCAGCATGGTCAGCATAGGCGCAGATTCCCTTAACAGCATAACAAATGGTTTGTTTTAATGACCTTAAATCTTCATTTTCAAACCTGAGCCAGCCTGCTTCTTTGGCCTTTTCATAAAAATCCTTTGGGTCTGAGCTTGTCCATGTGGCAGCATCATCTAAGGGCTCATTAAATTCTTTTCCATATTTGTTTTTGTACGCTGCAAGGAATTTTTCCTTTACCCCTTCCCTTACTTTAAGGGCCCTTTTAATCCAATCTTCGAACTTCTCATTATCCCATCCCACATTTGTAATGGTACTAAACATGGCCTCACATACAAATCTGCCAACACTATTGTCCACATCCTCTAGTTCTTTTAGTTTGTTGGCATAAATAGATATGCCTTCTACCAGGTAGATTAAAAGATCCTGAAGATTCGCTAAATCTTCTTTCTTGCCGCATACCCCGACCTTTGTACAACCCTGGTTTTTTGCAGTTTCCTGACACTGATTACAAAACATACACTACTCCTTTTTTAGTTTTATTTGTTAACTATTTGATTAAATTGTCTACAATGTTGCCTTCTGGACTTATAACTGTCTGTTTAATTGGGATATTTTTCCCACTATTTTCCATTCCTTTTTTTACAATTGAGGGCAGGGCAGAGCAACACGGAACCGTCATAATAAGGACTTCAACAGAATTTATGTTGTTTTTAGAAAAGATCTGCTTGAATTTATCCACATATTCGTCGCGATCATCAAATTTTGGACACCCAATCATAATCACCTTTCCTGGCAAAATATCTCTGTGAAGATTTGGATATGCCACAGGCACACAGTCAGCCACTACGAGAATGTCTGCATTTTGTAAAAATGGTGCATGTGGTGGAACAAGCTTAATCATAACTGGCCAATGAGATAGGGCAGAGGTTAATTTGGGTTCAGCATGGGATTTAGATATGTCTTTAGACAGGATTTGAACCTGGCTGGATGGACAACCACATGCTAGTTGGTCCTTATGTTTAGGATTGGATTTTAAATATTCCTGGACAGCTTCTTCATCAAAGTCTTCTGCTTCCCTCTCAACGAGCCTAATTGCATCATTTGGGCATTCCCCAAGGCAGGCTCCAAGTCCGTCACAGTATTTTTCAGCGATCAGTCTTGCCTTTCCATCGATAATTTGAATGGCACCTTCTTCACATGCTGGCACACATCGCCCGCACCCATCACACTTTTCTTCATCAATTTCTATTATTTTTCTCAGTACCTTCATAAAAATTACTCCTTAATTAATACCTTTTTTGCTAAATTTTTTCCAGTTTTTGTGAGAAATTTTTTATTAACAATTTCTTCTAATTTTTCTTTGGAAATTTCCTGTTTTTTTATTTTTTCTTCCAGATTCACAATGGTGTCTGCATCAAATACGCACTTAAAATTAATTGTATCATCTTCCCTTGGATGATGGTGATGTGCTATTATATCACAGACCTCTTTTATAAGTGCATCGTCTGCCCCTAGTTTTTTAAGGATTTCCTCAGCTAGAGGAGGCCCTAATTCTTCCTGATATTTTGCAGCACAAGAGTTATATTTTTTTTCTGCCTCTTTTATTCCTATGTCATGTAGATATGCAGCTATTAGCACAACTCCCATATCAGCTCCCTCATCCCTTGCAATCTGCTCAGCATATCTGGCTACTTTTACAGCATGTCCAATCCTTTTAAAATCCTGACCAAACCTTCGTTTCATCTCTATTGCGACCCTATCTTTGAGCATGTCTTTTCTCTGGGCCAAAAGCTCTGGAGGAAGATTTCCAAGGCACTGTTCAGCGTACTGGCAATATGCAGCACAACCAAAATCCATCTTTGGATTTAAAAACTTATGTCCGCAATGGGGACATTTTCTCATTGTGTCGTCCTTAAAAAATTCTACTTCTTTTCCACAATTTGGACATTTTACTTCAAAAACAGCAGAGTGATCCCAAAATTGTGTATCTTGACCTGGACATTTCATATTTTTTATCTCCTACAACTTATTTTTTATTCAGGTATAAAAGTTATACAACCAGCAGGGCAGCTATCCACAGCTTCCCTGATTACATCGTCATCACAACCTTCTAATTGTTTTACATACGCCTTTTGTTCTGATTCATCAAAACCAAAAACATCTGGACAGATTTCAACACAACTTTCGCATCCAAGACACTCTTCCTGATTAATTGTAATTTCTCTGGCCATTTTTTATCCTCCAATTTTTGTATCAGTTATTTTTGTTAAGGTTTTTTTTATATTAAATGCTGAGTCTCTTATAACTCCACATAGTACCAAAAAATCATTTCCCTTAAATTCTTTTATTCCCATATTTGATAAGGCCAACATATCTTTAATTAGTTCATTAACTTGTTCTAAATACTCATAAGTAAAGTGGGAATCTGTATTTTTGTTTTCCATAATTATTTCCTGCTTATTTTTTTTCATTTTCAATTTGTAATATGTTTTGAGCAACTAGCGTGCCACATAGAATCTTTGATATTACAAAATTTGAAAGCAACGAGAATACGGGTTTTATGGGAATATTATAAAAAAATTTTTGAAATTTTTGAAACACATTTTTTAAAAAGGAATTTTCTTTGAGACACTTAAATTGAGACACATATAAAAAACAATATTTCTAGGGAGTTTTCAAGGGGTAAATGTATGTTTCAAATTAATTATGAGACAGTGAGATGAGACATATAAAATTTATAAAAAATAGTAACTCAAGTTTGTCAAAGGTTTTGACAAACTTGAGTTACAGGGGATGGCTACAATTTTACGCTAGGGAAATCTTTTAATTCGGTATGGGGTAAAAACAGGGCAGAGGTAAACTCCTCCATAAATTCATTGTTGTCGCTAAAATCGATGTAAGTCATAGAATTACATATTTCCCTTGCCTGCTTACGTGCCTCTTTTGAGAGCAGGCACATATAAGCACCAGCAATGGAGCTGTTTCCCACGTATTTAAATTTGGATCGGTCTATATCTGGTAAAAGACCAATGGTGATTGCCCTTTCAACATCCAAATGTTCTCCAAAACCACCTGCAATTAACATTTGATCTAAGTCATTGAAACTAAGTCCTGCCTGTTTTAAAAGTACCCTAAACCCAGCGTAGATAGCGCCTTTGCTCCTGATTAGATTACTTATATCAGATTCTGTGAATACTATATCCTGTTCAAGCTCGGTTTCTTTATTTGCAAGGGCTAGGATGTACTGTTTTTCTCCATTTTCTTCCTTTATCCTGGGATGTGTTGTGTCTAAATTGAATTTTCCGTTTGGTTGAATTATCTTGTTTTTTAACATCTCTGCCATAAGATCGATCATTCCAGACCCACAAATTCCCCTGGGCTTTACATCTCCAACTACCTTTATTTCAGGTTCAAGGCTTTGAGGGTCTATTTTTACCTTTTCTATTGCTCCAATTTCTGCCCTCATGCCAAATCTAATTCCACCACCTTCAAAGGCTGGTCCTGCTGAGCAAGAGGCAGTGAGTAACCACTCCTTATTCCCAAGGACAATCTCCCCATTTGTTCCCACATCTACAAATAGTGTAAGTTTATCATCTTTGTGAATGTTACAGTATAGTACTCCAGATACAATGTCTCCGCCTACATAACTTGCTGGTCCAGGCATTACATATACTGCTGCCATTGGATTGGTCCTAAGACCTAGCTCCATTGCCTTAAATATAGGATACTGGCTAGCTGTTGGTATATAAGGTTTTCTTCTAATATATCTTGGTTCTATGCCTAAAAAGAGATGGGTCATGGTTGTGTTTCCTGACACAACTACATTTTTTATTTCCCTATGATCTGCCCCAACGGTATTTAAGATCTCATTTATAAGGCCATTTATAGTGGATTTTGCCATTTTGCTGAGTTTTTTTACCCCGTCTTTTTCAGCACATACAATGCGATTTATCACGTCATCTCCACACGCAGCCTGTTTGTTGTGGTCTCCTAGAGCACCCAAGATTTCTCCTGTTGACATGTCTACAAGATACACAACTATTGTAGTGGTTCCGAGATCAACTGCAATTCCAAGGTTTCTTTCTTTATTTTGACCTGGTCTTACTGCAACTATTTCATTGGAACAATCCCTTGTTATAATAGATGTTGTTATATGCCAGTTTTGGGCCCTCATTACATTTGCCAAATCTTGAATTACCTTTAAACTTTCTGTCATTCTGGTTGTATCATAGCCCAATTTTTTAAGCCCTCTAAAGAGTCTATCTAAATCACTTACAGAGTCTTCCAGTGTGGGGGGATCTAAATGCAGTTCAACTTCATGATGAACTGGTTCAATGGTCTCAACAAGTCCCTTTAGTTTTTCAGTAGCTTCTTTTCCTTGACCTGCGCAGACCATTTGTCTCTCTATTGTTTCAGGCGGAATTTCAACCTCCACATCTTCTAATACCTTTGTCTGGCAGGCTAACACATATCCCATCTGCTTTTCTTTCTCACTCAACAACACTGTTGGATTTGTCTCTATGTCCCCTTTTTTAACAATTAATTTACATTTTCCACACGCTCCTGCTCCATTACACGATGCATTTAACTTGATCCCAGCTGCCCTTGCAGCATCTAAAAGGTTGGTTTTTGCTTCCACCAAAACTTCTTTTTTGTCAGGTAAAAAAACTACTTTTACCTTTTCGGTCTTATCTTGCTCTTCTTGTTCCCTTTCCCGTTTTTTCCTCTCCTTATAAATAAACCAGATGGGACAAGATGATCTAAACTTGCAGTAAAGCTCAGGGTCCTGACATGTGAGACATTCATCGCATAAATACACATTGTGCTTCATGCATAGGTAATTGGTCTCCCTGTCTGGATGATTTATGCACTTTCCCATGACATTCTCCTCCTTAACAGAAGTTAATATAGGTTAACATTTAGAATTAACAGACTTATTTAATTTTTTTAAAATATCTATAATTTCATTAGGTTAATAAAAAATTAATAAAAATAAATTAAATTCCAGATGGATTATAAGCAAGTTTAAGGCCAGAAAATTTTTTTTATTGACAAAAATTTAGATTTTTTGTTTTATTGAATTTAATTCAATAAAAGAATCTTATTCAGTAAAAGAATCTTATTCAAAAGGGAGGGGGAGATGGATTTTAATCTAAGTAAAGAGCAGAGGATGTTTAAGAGGGAGGTGATAAATTTTGCAAAAAAAGAGATTGTTCCAAGGGTTAGAGAGTTTGAAAAAAAGGGAGAGTTTGATTTTGAGTCATTTAGAAAATTAGGGGAATTTGGCATTCTTGGCCTCCACTTTCCAGAGTATTTAGGTGGTGGAGGGGCAGATGTTTTAACCACTGTAATAGCTGCTGAAGCCCTTGGTGAAGCTGGTGTTGATGGAGGCCTTACCCTTTCCTATGGTGCCCACACCTTTTTGTGTGCAGACACTATTTTTCGTCATGGCACAAAAGAGCAGGTTGAGAAGTATCTCCCTAAATTAATCACAGGGGAGTATATAGGGTGTATGGGGTTATCTGAACCAAATGCAGGTTCTGATGTGGCATCAATGAGTACTGTTGCTGAAAAAAAGGGAGATAGATATGTGCTAAATGGGACCAAGATGTGGATTACCAATGGACCAATTGCAGATGTGGCAGTTATTTATGCCAAGACAGACCCCTCCAAAAAGCACGAAGGAATTTCTGCATTTATTGTGGAAAAAAATACTCCTGGATTTTCTGCTGGGCCTCCAATCGAGAAAATGGGTGTTAAGACCTCCCAGACCTCAGAATTAATATTTAATAATTGTGAAATCCCAGAAGAAAATTTGTTGGGAAAAGAGGGAGAAGGTTTTTTAATGGCACTTGAAACAGTTGAATGGGATAGAAGTGCGCTGCTCGCTCCATTTGTTGGTGCCACAAAGTATATTTTAGATAGATGTATAGATTATGCAAAAAAAAGGATCCAATTTGATAGACCCATTGGAAAATTCCAGGCAATAAAGCACAAGATAGCAGACATTAAGATATTCTATGAAACAGCCAGGCTTTTAACATATAAAATCGCATGGTGTAAGGATCAAGGTAGGCCAATAAACCATCTAGAGGCAGCAGTTGCAAAATTGTATGTTGGAGATTTTAGTCTAAAGCCCACCAATGATGCCATGGTGCTCCATGGTGGTAATGGCTATACCCATGAATTTGATATAGAGAGGGTATTTAGGGATGGAAGGCTTGCACCTATTGGTGGAGGAACATCAGATATTCAGAAAGTGATAATATCGCGTATGCTTTAAATTTATGGGAGGGGGAGATGAGATTTGATTTTAATGAGAAAGAAAGAAAAATAATTGAAGATTTTTCTTATATCTTAAACCAGATACCTGGTGATGGTTCCTTTTTATATAATAAAGCAAATCTATCAGATATAATAAATAAGTTGTCTAAGACCATTTACTTTGACACAAGAAAAATAGTTGATGAAGAGATTAATTTAAATTCAATCTTATTTAAAATAAAGAGCGATCTATGTTCAAAAAATTTTTATTTATATTTAATAGCTGAATTAGGAATAAAGTTTATACGTAACATTTTGAAAGATCAAGATTTATCTGATTATATAAGCTCAATCATGAATTCAAAAAATATTATAATTCCAGCATATGTTGAAGATAATATGAATTTCCATTTAAAAGAGATAACTACTACAGCAATTTTAAATGGAGATTATTATATTGTATCAGGGCCGAAAAAAAATGTCTTATTTTTGGATTGGGCTGATTATGTGTTGTTATTAGCAAAATATGAAGATAATCCAATCTTTTTTATATTAAACAAAGATGAAGTTGAAATAAAATCTAGAGAAAATTTATATGGTATTGATTTATTGACAATATCAGAGATACTAATAAAAGACAAGAAAATTTCCAAAGATAGATGTGTAGGTCCTATATTAGATAAAAATTTTTTGGACAACTTTTTTTATTCCATAAATCGTATTTTGATTCCAGGTTCAATTGGGCTTATGCAAAAGAGTTTTGAAGAGGCGAGAGTGTTTGCAAAACAACATAAAAATGGACGAAAACCAATAATTGCCTATCAGGAAGTGGGTTTTAAATTGGCTGAGATGAAGACCTTGCTTGATGCATCTTATTTAATAGCTGCTAAAGCCATGAATACAGAGAATAAAAAACAATCTTATGAGACAAACCTTGTTGCCAAGGTGTTCTGTCTTGAATCATTGGAAAATATAGCAAGTAGTGCGCTTTCAATACTCTCAACATATGGATTTACAGATAAATATCTCTCAGGTAATATACTAATGCTTTCAAAATTTTTCCAGGTAAATGGAACATCTACTGAAGTGTCAAGGGTTAATCTTGGAGATTTGTGTCTGGGATATAAAAAAATCTGATATAAGGGGGTCTTTATACATGGAAACAGATAAAAAAGAGCTTTCAGTAGCAGCCAAGAGAAGACTAAAAGAAAAACAGCAAAGATACAATATTATTTTATCTTCTGCACTGAAACATTTTTGTAAAAAGGGTTATAATAAAACAACCATACAAGATATTGCTCAGAGTTCTGAAATTGCAGTTGGTACGGTGTATTTTTATTTTAAGAACAAAGAAGATATTATGATACAACTAATTCGTGATATTGGTCGGATTTTGAGGAGGGCTTTGGGCGAGGAATTTAGGAAAAAAAGCGGGAGCATTGAAGGATTTCTAAATGCAGGTAGGATTTTTTTTTATGAAGTGTGCCAAAAATATCCAGATCATATCTTGATACTTATGAGGGAGTCTGTAGGACAAACCCCTGACATAGAAAAAGCAAGGCAGGAGCTTTTTGATAAATTAATAAAAGATATAATGAATGCCTTAATTAAAATAAAAGATCATCATAAAATTCAATATAAATCAAAGATGTCAATTGAAGTGATAGCAACTATTGTTGTAGGACTTTTTGAAAAGATTTCATATCATTTTTTAATTAATAATGGAACTCATATAAAACAAATAGGGGAAGATGTCCTTGATTTTATATATGGTGGTGTAAAAAATCTCATTATAGGTAAGTTAAATGATAATTAGAGGTGCCCTTCATATCCATACCCTATGCTCAGATGGTGAAATGGATATATTTGAGGCGATTGACATATATAAATCAAAGGGATTTGATTTTATAGCCTTTACTGATCATGACTTTTTAATGAAAAATGGCTGTTATGATGTGTTAGATGAGCTTAGTGAAGACATCTTGATATTTAAAGGTATAGAAAAAACTGTTTTTGTATCTGGATATGTACATGTAAACGAAATCTATGGACAAAATGAAGTTTTAAGAATCTTTAACCACCCAGCTGATCTGAATATGAGTATAGATGAGATTTTAAAAAAGATACAAATGACAGATAGGCTAATTGGAATCCATGCAGTGGAGATTACTTCAAGGGGATTTTATACACCAGAGATAGATAAGGAAATTATTAACTATCCAAAGGTTGCTACAGACGATGCCCACAATGTTAGGATGTGTGGCAGGGCATGGATTGAGATGGACGCACCTTTAGATAAGGACATAATTTTAAGAAAAATAAAGGCAGGGGATTTTTGGAATTGTTTTATTTAAAAAAATTATGGAGGAGGACATGGAAAAAATAGGTATATGCGCCTTTTCCCAGACCAGTGTTGAATCAGATAAGTGGTATCAAAGGTTCCAGGAAATGGCATTTGAAGTGGTAAAAGACCTGTTAGAACAGACTTCCCTTGATTTTAGTGATTCAGGCATAGAAATGACTATTAGTGTGTCTGACGATGTATTTGATGCCAGAACCATATCAGATAATGCTATGACTGACGTACTGGGCGCCCATTATAGATGTGAAGAAAAGGTGGCACAGGAAGGTTTGCAGGCGATTTATTATGCATGCAGTGTTATAAATTCTGGTATTGCAGATGTTGTAATGGTGGTTGGTCATTGTAAGGAATCTCAGGCAAAGTCAAGAAATATGGTCACTCACATGGCCTTTGATCCTTTTTATGCAAGGCCAGTTGGTCTTGATTTTCAGATTGCAGCTGCTCTTCAGGCACAGACATTTTTGGATAGAGCTAATATTGGAGAGGATGAACTTGCTCAAATAGTGGTGCGGGCAAGAGAGAGGGGGAGCAAAAATGTATTGTATCCAAATCTTACACCTGTAAGTGTAGAGGAAGTAATTGCATCTAAATATTTGGCCAAACCCATAAGAGAGCTACATGCATATCCAGTTTCAGATGGTGCTGTTGGGTTTATTTTGGCCTCTGAAAAAAAGGCAAAAGAGATATGTAAGGATCCTGTATGGGTCACTGGAGTTGGATGTTCAATGGATACCTATTTCCCAGGTAATGGAGATCTTATTAATTTAGGCTCATTGAAAAAGGCAGTTTCCAGAACATTGGATAGGGCAAACACCAGTCTGGATTCAATAGATATATATGAATTCTCAGACCAATATGCCTACCAGTTGCCTCTGTATCTGACAAATTTAGGTTTCTGTAACCTAGAAGACGTATCTTCGTTTATCAAAAGTGGTGGCCTTGATGAAAAAAATATAAATTTATCAGGTGGGATGCTCATTGGCGCACCCCTTATTTTAGGTGGGCTTTTTAGGGTTGTTGAGGCCATTAAACAACTAAAGGGGATCTCGGAAAATCAAATTCAGGATCCAAAAACTGCCATTGTTCAGAGTTCCATGGGGCCAGCTGCTCAATTTAACTCCGCAGTAGTTTTATCAAGGGATAATTAAGGAGGGGGATTATGAGAGATAGAAAAAGGGAAGTTGCAATAGTTGGGGTTGGTCAAACCAAATATTCTTCCCATAGGGAAGATGTGAATCAACCTGAAATGATTAGTGAGGCAATTTTTGAGGCCTTAGAACAAACGTCTCTTACAATGGATGATATAGATTGTATAGTACACGGGAATATGGAACTTTTTGAGATGATATACCAGCCCGATTTGTGGCATACGATTGGTACAGGTGCATCAGGTAAAGAGTGTCTAAGGCTTACAACAGGTGGAACAACTGGTGCTACCTTAGTGTGTGCTGCTGATGCCCTGGTTGCATCTGGAATGCACGATATAGTAATGGCAATAGGGTTTGAAAAATTACAAGAAGGGCACACCACAGGCGGTATAACAAATATGGCAGATCCACTCTGGGGTAGAAAATTACAAAGTGGCGCGCTAGTTGGGATCACAGCCACACAGATGATTGAAGAATTTGGGGAAGAAAGGGCAAAAAAGGCCTCAATAGATTATCGCATTATTATGGATATGCACGCAATGAAAAATCCAAAGGCACACAGAAGGCTTGGGCTTAATTTTGATATGGCAGAGGATTTAATGAATAATTCTCCCCAGCTTGTAGGTGAGCTCAGGATGATACATATGTGCTCCCAGAGCGATGGGGCGTGTGTGGTTATTTTAGCATCTGAAGATAAGGCAAAAGAGATTTGTGATAGACCTGCCTGGATATTAGATCATGTAACTGTCCATAGAGAAGAACACATGGGTACACTCTTTGGTTTTAAAAAAGAAAAATCAACACACAGACACGCAGCAGAAGCCTTATTTAAAAGAAATAATATAAATGACCCAGTAAATGAGTTTGATGTGTTTGAAATGTACGATCCATCGAGTTGGTGGGGAGTTGATTGGCTGAGAGAATTTCTCCTCTTTGATGGGGATGAGCACTTAAAACTGGTGGAAAATAGAGAAATTTTAATAGATGGCAAATTTCCTGTAAATCCATCTGGCGGAGTTATAGCTTCAAATCCCATTGGTGCCACTGCCATGGTGAGATTTGCAGAAGCTGCCCTACAGATAATGGGAAAGGCTGGAGAACACCAGGTTAAAAAAGAGGTAAATAAGGCCCTTGCCTCTGGATTTGGTGGCACTTTTTGGACTGTTCTAGGTATTTTAACAGCAGATAAACCAGAGAGATAGGGGAGGGGGACGATGGATAAAAACTTAACTGTTAAAGATATTATTTTGAGTTTTAAGAACAGGGCAAATGAACACATTATAAAAGACGTAGTTTGCTCCCTTGGTTACGATATTTCAGGTGAGATGGGTGGCAAATGGACAGTAAAAATAGATAAGGGAAAAGTAATAATTGAAGATGGACTAAATGATCCAGATGTGGTTATATCTATGAATGATGAAGATTTTATTAGCTTTACTCTGGGCAAGTTGGACCCAGTAAATGCCATTTCAGCAGGAAGATTAAAGATAACAGGCGACGCTCAAATTGCGCAGCAGTCAGCTAAATTTTTTAAAAAATATCAAATAGATAATGGAGAAGAAAGGGAAGAATTAGTACGACTTAGGAAAATCTTATCAATACCTCAGCGTTTTTCAACAGGTGAGGTCATGGGATTTTTTCTTAATAATTTAAAGAAGAAAAAAATTATGGCCAATAAGTGCCCAAAATGTGGGAGAATGCAATGTCCTCCAAGGGAGGTATGTGCTATCTGTAAAGTGGAGGCAAGTGAATGGGTAGAGGTTGGACCAGAAGGTAGACTCACAGTGGCAGATATCGTGTTTTACGCCTCACCAGATCCTTTAACTGGCGAGATCAGAAAGACTCCTTACATTACTGCATATATCCTTTTAGATGGATGTGAAGACCCTGATACTTTCTGGCACGAGATTGATCCAGATACTCCACATGAGAAACTAAAGAGGGGTGTTAGGGTAAGACCTGTATGGAATGAAAAAAGGACTGGAGCCATTACTGATATTAAATACTTTGAATTAGTAGAAGATTAAATAGATGAAGGAGATCGACTATGTATAGGAATAGTTTTATAGTGCATGGTAAGTTGGCATTACCTTATCAATATTTTGCAGGAAGATTGGGATCAAAATTTATAAAGACCTTGGAGAAAGAACACAAAATAATTGGGACAAGATGTAAAAAATGTAATACAGTATATGTGCCTCCAAGAAGCATATGTGATAGATGCTTTTTAGATATAAAAGACAATTTAGAAGAGGTATCCAAGGAAGGAACTGTTTTAAGTTATACAGTAGTAAATTCCTATGAAGACCACTATCCAGAGAAACCTCCATTTATTTTAGGTTTAATAAAATTAGATAAAGCAGATACACCCTTTGTCCACATAATAAAAAATGTCCCAATAAATAAAATGAAATCAAATATCAGGGTAAGGGCAATTTTTTCAAATACCCCAACTGATACAATATTAAATATATCTCATTTTGAACCAGTTGATTATTTTGTCTTTGAAGTTGGATACACCTATGAAGAACTTGAAATAGGCATGAGTGCATCTTTTACAAAGACCATAACTGAGACAGATGTATATCTTTTTGCTGGTATATCTGGTGATTTTAATCCCATGCACGTGAATGAGGAATATTCTAAAAAAGGAATTTTTGGAAAAAGGGTGGCACATGGAGTAGTTCCCCAGAGTTTAATTGCCCCTGTGTTGGGTACCAAATTGCCTGGCCTTGGTACCGTGGCAATAGAGATCAATACAAGATTTAGAAGACCCACCTATTTTGGAGATACAATCACTGCAATTGCCACAGTGAAGGAGAAAATTGAAGAAAAGAAGTGGGTAAAAATGGCGCTAAAATTTATAAATCAAAAAGGAGAGATAATAGCAGACGGGGAGGCAATAGTAATGCCACCTAAGGGATAAAAATTTTATGGGGCAAATTCGCCCCATGAAAAAAAAATAAAGGGAGGGGGAGATGTCTTTTGAATTAAATAAAAATCTAGTACAACGGGTATGTATTGGTGACATTTTTAGAAGAAGGGGATTTTCATCACCTAAAAAAACTGCTGTGGTAGAATACAGGGGTGATGAGAAAATTGAGCTTAATTATAAAGAGCTCAATGATTGTCTAAATTCTTTTGTATGGAAAATGAGAGAGTTTGGGTTGAAAAAAGGCGATAGAATAGGGCTTATTGGTCCAAATTCCACTGAATATTTGATATGTCTCGTAGGTTGTGCCAAAGGAGGTTTTGAGGCTGTTCCAATAAATCCATTATTAAATCCAGATGATCTGTTGTATATCCTTAAACATTCTGAAGTAAAGTCCATTATTTTTGATGACAGGTTGTACAATAATTTTAAAGATTACATACCCAATTTAAATTTTATAAACCATTTTATTTCCCTGCCAATAACCAATGTTCAGGTTGATAAAGATATAATAATTTTAAATCCACTTGTCCCTCAAAAAAACGATGAAATTGAGGACGTGATTATACAAGATAGAGATAATTTTGAAATTTTGTATACAAGTGGGACAACTTCCAGGCCAAAGGGAGTCCAGATATCCCATTTATCTGTATTTATAATGTCACTTAGTAATTTGATAGAGGTGGGGTTTAGCTCAGATATTGTTGGAACAACCCTTATGCCTTTATTTCACTGTGCTCAACAGACATTGACTATCTCCATATTACATATAGGCGGAACTACTGTAATATTCCCCTCATTTGATCCTGAGATATTACTTAAAGCCATAGAAAGAGAAAAAATAAATCATATATTCTGTCTCCCAATGATGTATAAGGCATTAATAGAACATCCTTTAAGTAAAAAAGTTGATATTTCAAGTGTTAAAAACTGCATCTATGCCATGACTCCAATGGATGAAAATACATTAAAAAAGGGAATGGAACTATTTGGGAATGATGTAGAATTTATGTTGGGAACAGGACAAACGGAGTGCTTTCCTTCTACCAATTGTTTTAAAGGTAAGTGGCAATTAAAAAAACAAGGAAATTATTGGGGAGAATCTGCATTGGTATTAGATACAGCTGTTATGGATGAGTTTGGAAATATCCTTCCTTCAGGAAAGATTGGTGAAATAGTATGGAGAGGTCCTGCTGTAATGAATGGTTATTTAAAAAATGATGAAGCCACTGAAGAAGCATTCCAATATGGTTGGCATCATTCAGGAGATTTAGGATACTTTGATGAAGATGGACTTTTAGTCTTTGTTGACAGAAAAAAAGACATGATCAAGACAGGTGGTGAAAATGTCCCTTCAATAAAAGTGGAGCGGGTAATTTTATCTCATCCAAAAATAATAGGAGCAGCTGTTGTTGGTCTTCCACATGAAAAATGGGGAGAAGCGGTCACCGCATTTATAGAGGTCTTACCAGGAGAAGATATTCAGCCAGATGAAATTATTGCTCTATGTAAAAAACAACTCGCTCCATTTGAAGTTCCTAAAAAAGTAGTAATATTGGATCAAGTTCCAAAAACTGCTACAGGAAAATTTCAAAAGAACATATTGAGAGAAAAGTATAAAGATCTATATGAGATCGAAAAATAAGATAAACTATTAAAGAAATAATTGCAAAATTTATAATTTAAGGAGGGAAAAGAGATGGAAAATTTTGTGATTAGAAATTTAAAAGACGTAGAAGAGATAGAAAAGATTCCTTTGGAACAAAGGGTAAAAGAGAAAAGTACTTATGAAATGATTGTAAATGGAGCATCTATAAATCCAGATGCTCCTGCTATAAGCTTTCTTATAAATGGAGATAGTTATAAAAATCCTCAAGTAATCAATTACAGAGAATTTTTAAAAAAGATAAGACAGACTGCAAATTTATTGTATGATTTAGGAGTTAGAGAAAACGATGTGGTAAGTTATATACTTCCAAACCTACCACAGACCCATTATGTTTTGTGGGGTGCAGAGGTCGCTGGAATAGCTAGTCCCATAAATCCACTTTTAGAACCACAGGTAATAAAAGAGATTTTAAATGCAGCAAATACAAAGGTACTTGTGGCCCTAGGACAATTCCCTGGCGCTGATATATGGGAAAAAGTAGAACAGATAATTGATCATGTCCCATCTTTGACCCATGTAATAAGGATAATGGGTCCATCTGATGAGTCAAAAAATATAATTGGATATGAGGAAGTTATAGAAAATTATAATGGAGAGAGCTTAGATTTTAACAGAAACATAAAACCAGATGACATTGCATCCATATACCACACAGGTGGGACTACAGGAAGACCAAAATTGGCAAGACGTACTCATTTTAATGAAGTAGTTGTAACATATGATTTAAAATGGGGAGCTGGTCTAAATCCAGGGGAGGCAGTAATGGTAGGACTTCCTTTATTTCATTGCAATGGCACTATTGTTACAGGTCTTATGCCCTTCTCAATTGGTGGGCATGTTGTGATGCTATCTCCAAAGGGATACAGAGAACCCAGCATAATCAAAAATTTTTATAAAATTGTTGAAGAATTTAAACCAGTATTTTTTAGCTGTGTGCCAACAGTACTCTCAACGTTATTAGATGTACCTGTTGAAGGGAGAGATATATCTTCCCTTAGATATGTTGTTTGTGGAGCAGCACCTTTAAGTGTGGAGTTGTTTAAACGTTTTGAAGAAAAGACTAAAATGAAAATTTTAGAAGGATATGGACTCACAGAGGTTGCTGTTGCATCATGCGTGAATCCAAAGGATGGAGAGCGAAAAATTGGTAGTGTTGGAATAAGGCTTCCGTATCAGAAAGTTGCCACGTTTATTTTAGACGAGGATAACAAATTTGTAAGGGAAGCCAAGACTAATGAAATTGGAGTGGTGTGTATAAGTGGCCCGTGTGTATTTAAAGGCTATGTGGAAGAAGAGCACAACAAGGGGATTTGGCCAAAACAAGGATGGTTTAACACAGGAGATTTGGGTCGAATTGATGAAGATGGATATTTGTTTTTAACAGGAAGAAAAAAGGATTTAATAATTAGAGGAGGGCACAATATTGACCCATCTATCATAGAAGAGACCTTATATAAGCTTCCAGAAGTAAAGACAGCAGCAGCAGTTGGAAAACCAGATTCATATGCTGGAGAGGTACCTATTGCTTATGTTGAATTAATTGAGGGCGCTAAAATAACAGAAGAACAACTCATGGAATTTGCAAGGAAGAATATTGGTGAGAGGGCAGCTGTGCCAAAACAGATTATAATAGTTGACCAGATTCCCTTAACACCAGTTGGCAAAGTCTTTAAACCAGCCCTTAGGTGGGATGCAGCCAAGAGGACATTTGAAGGTGAACTTGAAAAGATAAAAGAATTTATGAAAGAGTTTTCTGTTGATGTTGGAGAGGATAAACTCCATGGAACAAAGGTAAATATTGAAGCTACTCCAGCAGAAAATGTGAGTAAGGATGAATTAAGAAGTAAGATTAGTGAACTTTTCAGCACTTATCCATTTTACTATGAAATTAATATTAAAGAGTAGCTTAGTTTAATCTAAGTTTTTCAAAAATTTTGACAAACTTAGGTTGATTATCTGATGTTATAACCTATAGGATTGAATGATGTGATCCAACAATAACCAGTTTATTCCAATTAGACAAAATTTGGTTAAAGGGAGATGTATATGTATTCATTAAAATATGATCCTGATATTTGTTATTCATGTAGTAGTGTAGATTGTTTAACAAAGTGTTGGTATCAGGATTTAAGTAACATACAAAAGGCAAGGGAAGAAAAAAATAAAATATTGCGAGGAGAATATTCAGAAGTCCTGGATAATTGTATAACGTGTTATGGATGTGAAGAACACTGTCCAAATAATAATCATCCTTTTTATCAAATTGTAGAGCTGCAGGAAAAATTAGGTATTAAAAATGTACCTGACCCAATATTTAAACAGCAGCTAAGGATGATGGGGCCTAAAAATAGGATAAAAAAGGAGCCTCTTTCTCCACCAATTATTGATATGTGTCTGTTTCCCCAGCTTATTGATAATATAAAGGGCAAATTATATGAGGGTGCATCTATTATTTGGGGCGGGGATATATTTTGTAATATTATGTGGCTTCATTTTGCAAATATGTCTGTTATATTAGAGAGACTTCCAAAGATGATTCAGAATATTTATGAATATTATATCAAGGATAGTAGCACAGATGAAATAATCTGTTTTCACGATGAATGTTATGGTGCCTTTAAACACCTTGCCCCTGCCTATGGAATTGAAGTGCCATTTCGACCTGTTCATGTTTTTGAGTATATATTAAATAAATTAGACCAATTAAAGTCAGACATTAAATCATTAAATGTAAAGATAGCCTATCAAAGACCCTGTTCCAATAGGTTATGTCCTGAAATGGATGAAGTTTTGGACAAGATTTTTCACAGGATTGGAGCAACAAGGGTGAAGAGAAAATATGATAAAGAAACTCCCCTTTGTTGTGGCAGTGTTATCAGGATCCAACAAAAAGACAGAGAGGCAGATGAACTTCAAAAAGAAAATATAATGGATATGAAAGATACAGGCGCAAATTTTGCTGTTTTTAATTGTCCAATGTGTATGATGACACTTGGGGAAGAAGTAGCATCTGAAGGATTGTTTCCAATACATGTATCAGACTTGGTTAGGCATGCTTTAGGAGAGATATAAAATTAGCAGGAGATATATTATGAGCCAGAAAGTAATAGAAAAATTAATGGATATAGTTGGAAGGGAATTTGTCTCCACTCATAAAGAAGAGAGATTTTTTTATTCAAGGGACGGTGGCACAATGGAGCCTTACTTACCTGATGTCGTTGTTTTGCCTGAAAATAGTGAGCAGATCAGTAAAATTTTGTCTCTAGCCAATGAAAACAGGATACCAGTATATTGTATGGGCGCAGGTCTTACCCTCTCAGGGCTTCATAGACCAATAAAAGGTGGAATTTTATTAGATATTAAAAGGATGGATAAGATCTTAGAGGTAAATGAAAAGAGTCGCTATGTAGTAGTGGAGGCAGGGGTATCACAGGGAAAATTACAGGCATATCTTAAGAAAAATTATCCCCATTTAAAGCATTCCATGCCAGATGCTCCACCAGCTGCCACCATTGGGGGCAATATTGCCATACATGGCTCTGGACACCTCTCTTTTTTAGGGGGCTTTCACTCTGATATGGTAACAGGTCTGGAAGTGGTTCTTGCAAATGGCGAAATTATGAGAACAGGTAGCTGTTCTGTATCAAATAATTGGTTTGCCAAGGCCCCGCTTCCAGATTTGTCTGGCCTATTTCTTGGATGGTTTGCAACTACTGGGATTATCACAAAAATCGGCCTTAAATTATATCCTGCCCATCCTTTGTCTGATGTAAGGGTGCTTGTATGTGAAGACCCAGACCTCATGTCAGAATTGATATATAGGATAACAGATATACATATAGCAGAAGACGTGATTACTTGGATGACTCCAAAACCTTTATGGGCAAAAGGTTTTTTACATTGCAATGTAATATATGGGGCAAAGACAAAGAAAGAGTTGATTTTTAAGAGAGACCTTTTGTTTGAACAGGTAAGAGAGTTTATTGACAAAAAGGTTGCTGGTTTTTTGCCTCTGCTTCCTTTTATGAAAAAGAGATTTTTGGATGTACCTGGAAAAGATCTGGTGAGGTTCGCAGATGCAAATAAAGGGGGTGGATTTGAATATGTAGGGGCAATGATTCCTTCAAATTTATTTCCTGATGCATATAGAATAGGCCTTGAAGTAGCTGAAAAAAATAGGGTTACCTATTCCCTTGGCTCAAGGATAATTGGTAATAATCACTGCATGATGTTTTTTTACGCCTATGCATTTAATAGGGCAGATAAAGATGATATTAAGAAGGCACAAAATGCACTTTATGAAACAAATATTAAAATACTTGAGCTTGGTGGGATACCGTGGAAGGCAGAGATACCAGCTCAAAAGGAAATTTTAAAAAGAATGGATAAAAACACCAAGACACTTTTATTTAAGATAAAAAATTTAATGGACCCAAATCACATCATGAGTCCTGGAAATTGGGAGGATTGAGTTATGGATAAAGAATTATTGAGTATTATTCACAGGTGCTTTAGATGTGGATATTGTAAATTCCCATCAGATTATATGAATTTTAATTGTCCAAGCTATTTTTCTTATAGATTTGAGACATATTCACCTGGGGGAAGGATGTGGCTCATTAGGGAATGGTTAAATGGGGATTTAGATTCTAGCTTGAGATTCCAAGAAATTTTATATTCTTGCGCAACATGTGCAAATTGCATTAATTACTGTGCCTTTCCTGAGTTTAGGGATTTATTGTTAGATGTGTTTAGACAGGCAAAAGAGAAGTTAATAGATGAAGGAAAGGTGCCACCAGGTGTGAGGGATTATTTGACCAATTTATATAAATTTAAAAATGGATTTGGAATATCAAATAAAAAGAGATTTCAATGGGCAGAGGATGTAGAAGAATATGATATAAATAAACATGAATACCTATTATATGTAGGGGATGAATGTTGTTTTGACCCTGTTGCAAATGAAATGGCTGTATCAACTATAGAATTATTAAGACGCATGAATATATCTTTTGGATTGTTAAAGCAAGGTGAGACATCCGATGGTCTTGAAGCATATAATCTTGGGGAGACAGAGTTATTTAAACAAATAGCAGGTAAACTTGTTAAAAATATAAAAGATTCAAAGGTGCAAAAGATAATTTTTATTTCTCCCCATAGCTATTATTGTTTTAAAAATTTATATCCTCAATTTTTTGATGTAAATTTTGAACTATACCATATTACACATATAATTTTGGAAAATTTATCTGAGATACAAAAGGACATCAAATATAATGGTAAGTCCATAAAGATAACCTATCATGATCCATGTTATTTGGGCAGGTATTTAAAGGATTTTTCTACAGTTAGAAAAATTTTAAACTTTTTGCCAGTGGAATTTGTAGAACTTCCCAGAAATAAAATGGATTCCCTGTGTTGTGGTGGTGGGGGAGGAAATTTCTACACCTCATTAACCCAGAAAAATTCAGAGACAACAGCAAAACAAAGGCTCGTAGAAGCAGCAAAAATAGGTGTTGATAGGGTAGTTGTCTCGTGCCCCATTTGTTTGGTATTCTTTAAGGATGCAGAGAAAACACTGAGCTTAAGTCCCAAAGTAAATGTAGTAGACGTAGTTCAATTTATTACGGAAATTGCATAACTTTTTGTGTTAACTAATTTTTTTAAAAAACATATTGACACAAGTAAAAAACTTCGTTTATAATTATTGCAACTTTTTTAACTGACCGATAGGTTATTTTAAGGGACTGTGTAACCAAAAGCAAAAGGAGGTATTAGGTATGAACAGATGGTTAAAATTGATGATCTTGTCCTTATTAATGGTCTTTGTTGCTTCCTTTAGTTTTGCATCTGATGAAGCAACTGACATTACAAAAGAAGTGTTGGTTGGACCTGGTAGTGTTGCTATAGCAACTCAAAAGGACATCTTAATGTCCTTTGGCGGTCAGATTAGGATAATTCCAACATCAGAGACAGATTGGGATTTTGGTATGGCAGATGATTTAGAGGACATGGGTTTGCCTGGTTATTTGGGAGGAGCTTTAAATAAATCCTTTTTTAAAGACCATGTTAATGAAAGTGGATGGGTTAATAATGGTTACATAAGGTCAGAGGACCGTCTATATTTTAATGCTATGCCAAAGGACAGAAGGTGGAGTTTTTATGCAGCGTTAGAATTTGATAGACCATTAGAAACCGCAACAGTTGATGAGAGGGGTGGTAAGACAGATGATCACAGTGATTTTGGTTTAGAAAGACTCCATGGTACTATGGCGCTTCCATTTGGACTTAGACTTCATGCTGGATGGGATATCTGGGGATTAGATGTTATGGATGGTGGTGGACTTGTGTATGGGGATGATAATCCTGGTTTTTGGATTACAGGAAACTATGGTGCTATATCATTCAATATAGGTTATTTTAAATTAGGTGAGAATAATTTTCAAAACAGTATAGCGGATCTGGAAGATGCAAATAACAATGACAGGGACCTATATGCTGGTTATGTAACATACAAGTATGGGGCACATAAGGTAAAAGTATTCTATGCATATGACCAAATAGAAAATGTAAAAACAGGAAGTTTTCTGAATTATCTTACTGACACCATGGGAAATGCACCAGATGTCCAATCCCATCATCTAGGTGCCTATTACACAGGAAAATTCGCAGGGTTTGAATTTTTTTTAGAAGGTGTATATCAGTTTGGAACAGTAGATGATGTTAAAGGTTATGCCCATGATGATTACGATATTTCTGCATATGCATTTGCAGGAGATATTGCGTATGATTTAAAAGACTTGATTGGATTTACCTTTAAGCCACATATTGGATTTTTCTATACCTCTGGAGATGACGATGCAGACGACGATGAATTGAATGGGTACACAGGTGTAGAAAATGCTCAGAGGTTTTCTAAATATTGGGGCGGCGAAAATACAATAATTGGGGATACCAACCTTGTTCTGGGTACTATGCTCTATGGATATCTTCCTGAACTTTATGGAAATGGAACTCCAATTTTTACTGGAGGACTACAGAACACTGCTGGTCTTGGTGGAGGCAGAGGAGATAACCCAGGTATGACCATGCTCTCCTGTGGTCTAACTGTTGCTCCAAAAAGATTCATTATCTACAGGACAAATGTAAATTCTTTCTGGTGGAACGAAGATATAGTGGTTACCAGTTTTGCTGATGGTGCTACTACCACTAAGGTAGACGGTGATTATGTTGGAACAGAATGGGACAATGAGCTTACCCTTGCCCTGTCAAAACACACCTTTATTAAAGGCCAGGCTTCCTTTTTCTTTGCAGGGGATGTAATAGAAGACGTGACTAGTGCCTTGACAGCTGTAGGAGGAAGACCAGGACCTGAGAGCGATGACACTGCAATGAGGTTTGCTGCTGAGCTCATCTGGACATTTTAAATTAGAGACTATTTAAGAAAACACAGTCCCTTAAAAGCAAAGTCCCCCAAAAAAGGGGGACTTTTTTTATGGAAAATTTATAAAAAAGGAGTTATTAAATTTCTATAGACTCTTTATTTTGGTTTGTTAAACTGCTTAAAAAATGGAGGAAGGTTATGTCTAGATTTTGTCTGCAAGAAAGATTTAAATTTATCTTGCCATTTTTGTTATTTATTTTTTCATGTGCAGGGATAGGAGGAGAAAAACCAGATATAGTATCAAATACAAAAGTAAACGGCACATTGTCCAATGCTGATGTGAGAAGAATAGTAGTAGATCAGCCCTTTTTGATATCTGGAGATTACTTTAGACAGAGGCCCACTCCAAAGGACACCATAGACTTAAAGGGATTTTTTAATA